>DJQG01000154.1 GCA_002438685.1 Ruminococcaceae bacterium UBA6392
ATCGCCTCGCTTCATCCGCCACAGGCGGCGCTTCGGTGATGTTGCCCGCCTTTCCCAGACAGACTTCGAACACTGCGGCGCGGCTATTGAAAACATGATTATAGAAGTCAACCGGTCACTTTCTTTTACTTTGTTATGGGTCGAGTGATAGACAAATCCCATTATTACACAGATTTTTTTACCTCTATCCTGACTCTGCCCTTTTTCGTCTGCGAGAACTCTTCGCCAAGAATCGCTCTGCCCTTGCCGCGCAGAACGATTTTGTCTTTGGGGGAGAGGCGGCGGTCGGATTTCAACACCTGCTCGTCGTTTACCGTCACCGCGCCCGAGGCTATCGCCTGCGCCGCCGCCGAGCGCGAGAGCGAGAATATCTCGCCTGCCACTGCGTCAAGCCGCGGCGATGCGACGGTGATGCTCATTTCTTTTATGCTGACCTGCGGCGCGCGGACTTCGCCGAGCGGAATCAGCTTCGCTTTCAGCGTTGCGCGTCCTGCGCCGGTCAGGTTCTGAACAATATATTTCGCGGCGTTGGGCAGGGCGACTATGTCGCAGCCGTCGGGCTGAACGCAGATGTCTCCGACGCTCTCGCGCGTAAGACCGAGCCCCATCACCGCGCCGAGATAGTCCCTGTGACCGATGTCGGAAAATTTGTCTTTCTCTATTCTCACGGCGCTCAGCGGACATTCGTCGGAATATACTGTAAAAATTTCGTTCGGGTCGTCGCTCTCAATATAGTCGGGGACGCTGAGCATGATTACACGCTCCGCTCCATCGAAGCCGCCCCAGAATATGAATCTGCCCGCAATCGAGCGGGCGAGAGCGGACGCCGCGGAGAGCGAAGCGGAATCGAGAAATTTCGACACCGCCGCCGGAATATTTTCTCTCTGCGCCTTTTCAATGTTTTCGGATATGTATGCTCTGAGTATGCTACCTTCCATTTTTGCGCCGCCTTTTTCGCTTTCTCGGCTCATTATACCATAAAAAACGCCCGGATAGAAGCTTTATTCGCGCCGTGTGTGGAATTCTATAGACAAATTGAACAAAGATCAAATCCACTAAAAGCGAATTAAAAAAATTGTGGGAAATAGATAAAAACAGGAGCTTTTTTACCCGATTATGAAAAAAATCCTTTATTTTACACATTTTTTAGCCCGTTATGTATTGCAATTGAGCGCGCGATTGTGTAAAATGTCTATAGCGCAGTTGTCAAAATGTCTAAAACGGCAGAAGTTGAAATCATTCAGAATAGGGGTAGATATTATGTCAAACAGGCTTTTTCAGGGTGTCATCCATCAGATGCGCGACGCTGTTGACAGAACGATCGGCGTTATTGATGAGACCGGCACCATAATCTCCTGCAGTGAGCTCGGCAAAATAGGCGAGGTCATTTCGAACGCTTCGCAGATTTTTGCGGAGGACGGCGACCGCATCGTTAACGGCTGCACTTACCGCTCGTTCGGCTCTCATATGCAGGCCGAGTATGCTGTTTTCATTGACGGCGAAGATGAGCTTGCAGGCAAATATGCGGATATCTGCTGCGTGGCGCTGAGCAACATCAAGCAGTGCTACGACGAGAAATTCGACAGGGGCAACTTCGTCAAGAATGTCATTCTTGACAACATCCTTCCCGGCGATATCGCTATCAAGGCGCGCGAACTCCGCTTCAACAGCGACGCAGTCCGCACTGTTCTTCTGATAAGAATCACCGAGCACAACGATTCCGCGGCGTTCGATGTTATCCAGAATCTGTTCCCGGACAAGACCAAGGATTTCGTCATCAACATAAACGAAAACGAGATAGCCCTCGTCAAGGAAGTCCGCAGCAATATCGAGACCAAGGATCTCGAGAAGCTCGCGCGCTCCATTTCCGATTCTCTGACAACTGACCTTTATATCCACGCATATGTCGGCATAGGCACGACCGTCACCGGCGTCAAGGAGCTTGCCCGTTCGTTCAAGGAAGCTCAGATAGCTCTTGAGGTCGGCAAGGTGTTCGACACCGAAAAGACCATAGTCAGCTACGACAATCTCGGTATCGCGAGACTTATCTATCAGCTTCCCACGACCCTGTGCGATATGTTCATGCGCGAGGTGTTCAAGCGCGGCTCGATAGACAGCCTCGATCAGGAGACTCTGTTCACCATTCAGCGTTTCTTCGAGAACAACCTCAACGTCTCCGAGACCTCCCGTAAGCTCTTTGTCCACCGCAACACTCTTGTTTACAGACTCGAGAAGATCAAGAAGCTCACCGGTCTTGACCTGCGCGAGTTCGACGACGCTATCGTCTTCAAGGTGGCTCTTATGGTCAAGAAGTATCTCGATGCAAAGCCTGTCAAATACTGATCTGCGGCGTAATTTAAAATCAGTATAAAGTCAAGCGAGGGGGATACCGCTTTATATAGGAGTGAAAACTGTGATTGAATTCAGAGATGTTTCCAAGACCTACGAGAACGGAACACATGCTCTAAACCATGTCAACATCAAGATAAACAAGGGCGAATTCGTCTTTGTCGTCGGCGCGTCCGGCGCCGGAAAAAGCACCTTCCTCAAGCTCATGATGCGTGAGGAAGTGCCCTCGCATGGAAAAGTTATAATCAAAAATCAAGATCTGAGCACCCTTACCCGCAGCGAAATACCCTATTTTCGCCGCGGGTTGGGCATAGTATTCCAGGATTTTCGCCTGATCCCCAAGATGACCGTGTTCGACAATGTGGCATTTGCCATGCGCGTCACCGGCTCGAAGGAGAACAAGATTCAAAAGCGCGTCCCGTTTGTGCTCGACATAGTCGGGCTGACGGACAAGATGAACTGCTATCCCACCGAGCTCTCCGGCGGCGAGCAGCAGCGTGTGGCTCTCGCCCGCGCCCTTGCGAACAACGCCGATCTTATCATAGCGGATGAGCCGACGGGCAACGTCGACCCGCATATGAGCCTCGAGATAGTCGACCTGCTCATGCGCCTCAACCAGGAGGGCACGACAGTTATCATGGTCACCCATGAACACAATCTAGTCCGTATGTACGACAAACGCGTTATCCTGCTCGAAAACGGAACCGTTGCGGCGGACGGCAGAATGAAAAATTCCGCCCACCGCGAGCGCACGCTTGCAAAATCAAGCAGTCTCAACCGACCGGCGGACGGTTTCGCGACGAAATATCTCGACGACGAGGAAGAAGCTCCGGAGGAGAAGACTGCCGCGAAGGAGCCCGAAAAGCTCCCGGAAAAGGCGGAGGAGATAGCCGCCGAGACTGCTGCGGACGATGTCTACAGGCAGGCTCTCGAAAGCATAAGAAAAGAGCGCGAAAAAGAGACGGCGGAATACGGCGGCGCAGACGATACAACGTATTCTTCAGTTATGGCGAATTATTCGATATACCTCGAAGACGACGGAGAGGGGGACGAGAGCGATGAAAAATAATGGAAGCCTCGGCTACCTCACCCGCGAGGGAATGAGAAATCTCTATGTCAACCGCCTGATGAGCATAGCGTCGGTCTCCGTGCTGTTCAGCTGCATGGTGATGATTGGCGTTGCGTTTATGATAATGGTCAATATAAATATGTTCATCGGCAATGTCGAGGATCAGAATGTGATAATGGTCTTTGTCGACGACAGCGCAACGAAAGCGGAGGAGGACGAGCTCGGCTCGAGCCTCAGAGGGCTTTCGAATGTCCGCGAATGCAAATTCGTTGGCAAGGACAGCGGTTTTGCCCAGCTCAAGGACGAGATGGGGGACAGCTCCGTGCTCTTCGACGGACTCGACGAAAATCCGCTTCCCGACGCATATGAAGTTTCGCTCAAGGATACGGATAAGTTTGATGACACAGTCAAGCGCATCTCGGAGCTTCCGCATGTTCTTCATATCCGCGAGAACAGGCAGCTTGCAAAGCAGCTCGCGGGGCTGAGAAACACGGTCAGCTATGTGAGCGCAGGCATGATAGCGCTGCTGCTCATAGTCTCGCTTTTCATCGTCTCCAACACAATAAGAATAACGATGGACAGCCGCAGGCTCGAAATAAATATCATGAAGAGCGTCGGTGCGACAAGGTGGTTCATCCGATGGCCGTTCATGATCGAGGGCATGATGCTCGGACTTATCTCCGGCGTGCTCGCCCTGCTTGCCGTCTGGGGCATATATGAAATTGCGGGCAGGTCGCTCGTCAAGACTCTCTCCGGCATAGGCATGTCGGGAATCGCTCCGTTCGGCAAATATGCTCTGATACTGCTCGCCGCGTTTGTCGTGCTCGGCGTTCTCTCCGGTGCGCTCGGCAGTGCGGTGTCGATAACAAAATATCTCAAAGAAAAGGAGTTCGCGATAGTCGATGAAGAATAAGCGTAACACATGGCTCAGAAGAGCGGCTGTGTTTGTTCTTTGCGCGGCGCTCGTGCTGATGACCGGAATTTTCCCGACAAGGGTTCAGGCGAAGAGCCTCGAGGATCTCAAGCAGGAGTATAACGAACTCGAAAAAGAGATTGAGGCAAACAAGAAAAAGCTCGAAAGCATAAAAAATCAGCAGACCTCGAATGCGGAGAAGATGAAACTGCTCTCTTCTCAGGCTGAGGCAATAAGCAGCCAGCTTGATGTCATAAACTCTCAGCTCTCCGTTCTAAATACGGACATTGCGGACTATGACAGGGAGATAGCAGCGCTCGATAAGAAGATTGATGAGGCTCAGGCGAAGATAGACAAGCTCGACGAACAGATCGACGCCACGCAGGAGAAGATATCCGAACGCCTGCGCGCCACATATATGGCGGGCTCGTCCTCGTGGATTGAAATCCTGCTCGAGTCGGACAGCATCTCGTCGCTTCTGCTTCGCATCCAGCTGCTCGCGAGCGTCACGGAGAACGACAACAAGCTCATCTCCCAGCTCGAAAAGCAGACCGAGGAGCTCAACGCCGCCAAGGCGGAGCTCGACGAGGACAAAAAAGCTCTCGAAGAGAAGCGCTCGTCTCTGGTCGAAAAAAAATCCGAACTCGATACTAAAAACAAAGAACTCGCTTCAAAGCAGAACGCATATAACGCGAACTACCGCCAGATATCAAATCTCATGACCTCGCTCGACAAGAGCAGCGCCGAATATCAGCAGGAGCTGCAGCGGCAGTACAGAAAGCGCGAGGCGTTTGAACGCCAGATAGACAAAATCATCAGCGGCGGCTCGCAGAGCGGCGATGATGACGATGAATTCTACAACGACGGCGAGATGATGTGGCCGGTTCCATATAAGAACTCTTACATCTCCGCGGGCTACGGCTACTATGACCCCGAGGGCGACGGAACATACACCATGCATTCGGCTATAGACATAGTTGTGCGCGAAAACGGCGTCAATGTCTCCTACGGCAAGAAGATAGTTGCGGCGCAGAGCGGCAAGGTGCTCGTCAGAGGCTATTCCGATGTCGGCGGCAACTATATCACCATCGACCACGGCGACGGTTACAGAACATATTACGGTCACTGCTCGAAGATAGTCGCTTCGGCTGGGCAGTATGTTGAAAAAGGCGAGGTCATCGCCTATATGGGCAACACCGGATATGTCACCGGACCGCATGTCCATTTCCAGGTCATGCAGGTCAAGAACGGTGTCGTCACAAGGCTCAATCCTCTCAATTTTGTCACGCCTCCGAATTGATCTCAGGCAGGAAGGAACGTGAAAGCAAATGAACAAGAAAATTTCGCTCGGACTTGCGATTGCGCTCATTATTCTGAGCGCGACCGCTACCTTCGCAATAACGATGTCGGTCTCACAGCGTATGTACAACAAGCTGATAACCGACCTTCCCAAGCGCGCGCAGATGTATGACGCAGTCGAGGAGGTCGACAAGATAGTCCGCTCGAATTATTACGGTGATATAGACGAGGCTCTGCTCGACTCGAACCTCGAAAACGGATATATCAACGGACTCGGCGACAAGTACAGCCGCTATATGAACGCGGACGCCTACAAGCTCTATTCCTCGAAGCTTGAGGGTCGCAGCGCGGGCATCGGCGTTGAAGTCGAAACTGACCCCGAGAGCGGGTATCTGCTCATAACGGAAGTCTATCCCAACTCCCCGGCACAGACCGAGGGACTTCAGAAGGGCGATAAGATAGTCGCCATAGGCGGCGACACGGTCACTGCCGAAAACGGCAGTGAAATGGCGGGCAGACTCAGCGGCATAAAGCTGACCTCCGTCAGCCTCACCTACAGGCGCGACGATGTCGACAAATCTGTCAACGTCGTCCTCGGTTACACGAACCAGACCGTCAGCTACGAGCTTATCGGCACGGTCGGATATATAAAGATATCCGCGTTCTACAAGAACACTTTAAGCCAGCTCGAAAAGGCAGTCGACCAGCTCAAGAAAGAGGGCGCGAAAAGCCTTGTTTTCGATGTGCGCTCGACCTATGACGGAACTATTGAATACACCTGCCGCGTTATAGATTATCTTGTCCCGACGGCGACCGAGGGCAACAAGGCGCTCGCAACGCTCGTTGACAAAAACGGAAATAACGTCAAGACCTACAGCTCCGACGCCAAGGATATAACGATGCCCATGGCGGTGCTCATGAATTCCGACACCGCAGGCTACGGAGAGCTGTTCGCCTGCGACCTCAAGGATTTCGGCAAGGCGTTCCTTATCGGCGAAAAGACCGCCGGCAGAGCCGATGTTCAGGAGACTTTTGAACTCAGCGACGGCGGCGCAGTCGTGCTGACCACCTCGAAGATGCTGCCCTATATCAGCGAGAGCTTCGACGGCAAGGGTCTGACTCCGGACACCGAAATCATCCTCGCGGATTCGCTCAGAGAGAATCTCAGCACGCTTGAAAAGGAGAGAGACACCCAGCTCCAGGCTGCTATCTCCATGCTCGCGGGCAACTCCGAAGAGGGCTGAGACAGAAGATAAGAAATGCCAACTCCCTGCTTTTTGAAAGCGGGGAGATTTTGTTTTGGAGGGCAAAATAATGATGCCGATATGTCAAAATATCCGCGTCGGTTTTTCGGCAGTATTATGTCCTTTTGGGCTTTATGATACAATATTTTGGGCAGATTAACGAAACTTTTCCTGTATCTGTAAAATTTTATCAAATTGCTTGCATATGAGGACAAAAACGGCTAAAATATATGAGGTATATAACCAATAACCAATTATACTAACAACGGAGGAATTCAAATGTCAGTTAAAGTTGCTATTAACGGCTTTGGCCGTATCGGTCGTCTTGCATTCCGTCAGATGTTCGGCGCAGAGGGCTATGAGGTTGTTGCTATCAACGATCTTACCAGCCCCGAGATGCTTGCAAACCTTCTCAAGTACGATACCGCTCAGGGCGGCTATTGCGGAAGAATAGGCGAGAATCTTCACACCGTAGACTTCAAGGCTGCTGAGTATGAAGAGGACGGCAAGACTGTCAAGGTTCCCGGCGCTATCATAGTTGACGGCAAGGAGATCACCATCTATGCTATGCCCAACGCGAAGGATCTTCCCTGGGGCGAGCTTGACGTTGATGTTGTTCTTGAGTGCACCGGCTTCTACTGCTCCAAGGCTAAGAGCCAGGCTCACATCGATGCAGGCGCTAAGAAGGTCGTTATCTCTGCTCCCGCAGGCAATGACCTCAAGACCATCGTCTTCAGCGTCAACGAGGACACCCTCACTGCCGACGACACCATCATCAGTGCAGCTTCCTGCACCACCAACTGCCTTGCTCCCATGGCTAAGGCTCTTAACGATTACGCTCCCATCCAGAGCGGTATCATGTCAACCATCCACGCTTACACCGGCGATCAGATGATCCTCGACGGTCCCCACAGAAAGGGCGACAAGAGACGTGCCCGTGCAGGTGCTGCCAACATCGTTCCCAACTCGACCGGTGCTGCTAAGGCTATCGGTCTTGTTATCCCCGAGCTCAACGGCAAGCTTATCGGCTCCGCTCAGAGAGTTCCCGTGCCGACCGGCTCCACCACCATCCTTACCGCTGTTGTCAAGGGCAGCGATGTGACCAAGGAAGGCATCAACGCCGCTATGAAGGCTGCTACTTCCGCTTCCTTCGGCTACAATGAGGATCCGATCGTTTCTTCCGATGTTATCGGCATGAGATTCGGCTCTCTCTTCGATGCAACTCAGACCATGGTTGCCAAGATCGCTGACGATCTGTATGAGGTTCAGGTTGTTTCGTGGTACGACAACGAGAACTCCTACACCAGCCAGATGGTCAGAACCATCAAGTATTTCGCAGAGCTCAGCAAGTAATCAGCTAAGTTCAGTGCCCCGCACGAAAGTGCGGGGCATTTTTTATATTGTTATCCTCGGCAAATTTTTGAAATAGGCTCCCCTGCAGGGGAGCTGGCTCGGCGAAGCCGAGACTGAGGGGTTGGTTTCGCTTCGCTCAAGGTAATAAGTAAAAGTGAATAGTGAGAAAGTTCGCGATATGGGCAGATACTATCCGCCCGCAAAATTCCACAAATTTATTGACCCGCACCCCTACAACTCACCCCCCCCTGAGATTTCACACCGCGGCACTTAGCTTGCGGATCTCAATTAGTTGCTCGGCACATTCGCCCGCAA
>DJQG01000153.1 GCA_002438685.1 Ruminococcaceae bacterium UBA6392
CTTGTTTTTCGCCAACATCGCCGCGCTTCATCCGCCACAGGCGGCGCTTCGGTGATGTTGCCCGCCTGTCTCCGTTAGCCGTCAAACACTGCGACGCGGCTATTGGAAGCTTGATTATAGAGGTCGACTAAGATGTTCGCTTCTGCTTTGTAAGAATTCGCACTGATTACAGCTACAAATCCCAATTTATCAATGCAGCTTGTATTATGATAAACCAATGCAAAAATCCTACCCGCCAAAAACTGTGGGTAGGATTCTGTGTATTATTTGCACATTTTCATTTTGGGTGGTTCATCCCCGCGCAGGAAGTCTCTGACTTCGAGCAGACTGGCAAATCTTTTCCAGAGTATCTTTTCTGTTTCCTCATCCGCCTGCCACAAATCGGGAATCATTATCACGCGGCATCCGGCGTTATGCGCAGCCCACAGACCGTTGCGTGAATCTTCGAGAGCTATGCAATCCTTTGGGCTTTCGCCGAGCAGCTCGCACGCTTTGAGATAGATATCCGGCGCGGGCTTTGAGCGCGCCGTCATTTCACCGCTGACTATTATATCAAACTTATCAGTTATACCCGCGCTTTCGAGGTTGCGCAGAACGGCTCTGCGTGTTGAGGACGAGGCGACTGCGGTCTTTATCCCCGCCGATCTCAGCCAGTCGAGCAGCTCATAAAGACCATATTTCACTGGGACTTTGTTGTATGCATAAAAATTATCAGTGAATTCTCTGCCGTAGCGGCGCATGGCTTCGGTATCGACATCGCTCCCGAACTCCTCGCGCCATATCTCGTCCGCGCGCTCGGCTGTCACGCCGAGGGTCTTCATGACCATATAGCCCGCCTTGCCGAGCCCCATCTTTTCGCCCGCGTAGTCCCACGCCGCCATTGCGAGGCGTTCGGTATCAAACATCAGTCCGTCCATATCGAAAACAGCAGCCTGCATTTTCATGAGGACACCTCCGGAAAAATTTTCTTTGGGTTCAAGCTGTGAAGCGCTCGCCATACATCATGGACATATTTAAAAAAGCACTTGCAAAAGCAAGTGCTTTTTCTGGCTGGGGAATAGGGATTCGAACCCCAACAAACAGAGTCAGAGTCTGTCGTGCTACCGTTACACAATTCCCCAATATCAAACTCCGAACAGGTTTTTTCTCACCTGCGAGTCAATATTATACACACTCTCAGCCCCTCTGTCAACCTTTTTTCAAAATTTTTTCGCCCGTGACGAAAGTTTTTTGTTTTGGCTTTGTCGAAGCGGCGTAAAAGCGGTCGACACGACGGGATTTTATTTTATGCAGATATTGATTTTTCAAACACACTGTGCTATTATATCAAAGCAATGCAGGTGTAGTTCAATGGCAGAATGTCAGCTTCCCAAGCTGAACACGGGGGTTCGATTCCCCTCACCTGCTCCAAACTCCCGTATGCTTGTGCGTTCGGGAGTTTTATTATGACAGCGAAAGACCCGCCCGGATAACCGGACGGGTCGATTTTTGTTTTATTACACGAGAAGCATACGGTCGTTGTCGAGTTCTTTGCCCGCGTTCTCTTTGAACTTGTCGAGCAGATCCTGAACGGTGAGCTTCGACCTCTCCTCCCCTTCGGCATCGAAAATTATGTTTCCGCCGTGCATCATTATCGTGCGGTTTCCGAGTTCGAGTGCCGACTGCATATTGTGCGTTATCATAAGGCAGGTGAGATTATTCTCGCTTACTATACTCTTTGTGAGCGCAAGAACTTTTTCCGCCGTTGCGGGATCGAGTGCCGCGGTGTGCTCATCAAGAAGCAGAAGCTTCGGCGGATTGAAGGTCGCCATCATGAGCGTCAGAGCCTGTCTCTGACCGCCGGAGAGCAGACCGACCGGCTGACTCATTCTGTCCTCAAGCCCCATCTCGAGCAGGGCGAGCTTATCTCTGAAAAGCTTCTTGTCGCTCTTAGAGACGCGGCTCAGCCAACCGCCGTGACCTGCGGCGAGAGCCAAATTCTCTTCTATCGTCATGCCGGGCGCGGTGCCGCGCATCGGATCCTGAAAAAGTCTGCCGATGCTCTTGGCGCGCTTGTGCTCGGGCATGAGAGTGATGTCTTTTCCGTCGAGCGAGATGCTGCCGGAATCGGTTATAAAGCTGCCGGCGATGGCGTTGAAAAGTGTTGATTTGCCCGCGCCGTTCGCGCCGATGACCGTTATGAAATCACCCTCGGCGACGCTCAGCGAAAGATCGTCTATCGCCTTTTTGGCGTTCACCGTGCCGGGATTGAAAGTTTTCGAGATGTGTGATATTTCAAGCATCTACTTTCCTCCTCCCCGAACGGGTCTGAATTCTGCGCTTTAAAAGCGGTAGCTGCTTTTTGAAATAGGGTGTTGCTATCGCCGCGATAACTATAACTGACGAGACGAATTTGAGCATGAACGCCGGCATATCAAAGCGCAGGGCGATTGTATAAATGAGTCTGAATATGAACGCGCCGAGCACCATGCCGAATATCCTCAGCGGCATCTTCTTCCTGCCGAGGAACACGCCGCCGATAAGCAGGGACGCGAGGGCAATGGTCACCATTCCGGTTCCGATATCGATGTTGACCGATCTCTGCGACTGGGCGAGCAGGCAGCCCGACAGCGCGGTAAACGAGTTCGCGACGCAGAGTCCGATTATTGTGGTAAACGCCGGGTTGACAGACGAGGAGCGAACCATATCGGGGTTGTCACCCGTCGCTCTTATCGCGAGTCCGAGGCGGGTTTTCAGGAAAAGTCCGAGTATAACAGCGACCGCTGCGACGGCGATTATCGCCACGAAGAGCTTTGACTGCCTCGCCACGGGAGTACCCTTGAGGAGCGCCGCCATTTTGGTGAACACAGTGTCCGTTTTATTCATATTGAGTATCGACGAGCCGCTCATGACCGCGATATTTATTGAATAGAGCCCCGTGTTTACGATTATTCCGGCGAGCAGGCTGTTGATGCCCATTTTCGTCTGGAGTATCGCCGTTATAAAGCCCGAGGCTATTCCCGCCGCCATTGCCGCGACTATCGACAGATACGGATGACCCGCTATCGCGACCACCGCTCCGACCGTTGCGCCGAACGT
The DNA here is from genome assembly GCA_002438685.1 of Ruminococcaceae bacterium UBA6392. Lineage (GTDB taxonomy): Bacteria > Bacillota > Clostridia > Oscillospirales > Acutalibacteraceae > CAG-177. The sequence goes on from DJQG01000153.1 coordinate 3,079, forward strand.
AAAGCAACCGTCGGTCGACAGATCGCAGACGTTGAGCATCGAATAGCTCAGGAACAGCGCGAGCACCGTGAGCGAGGTTATAAGCCCCAGCTCGAGCGCCGACTGACCGAGTGAAAATATCGAATCCAAAGACATTGTGTTTCCTCTTTCCTGCTTTATTGAGCCGCCCGGGAAGCAGTGCTCCCCGGGGACTGATTGAATCTTATTTTACATCATCGAAGCTCTCGGCGGTGGTGATGCTCTTGACTTCGGTGCACTTGGGAGCGAAGAGCTTCGAGACTTCGTCGAAGTTATAGCCGAGCTTTGCGCAGATTTCGGTGTTTATTGTTGCGGTGCCGTTATCGAACATGAGTACGGGGGTGGTTGCGGGATCTTTGCCGTTTATCATGATATCGATTATCATATTTGCGGTCTCAACGCCGAGCTTTGCGTAGTCGACGCCGTAGCCGAGGAAAGCTCCGTTGAGGGCGAAGGAATCAGCGCCGGTGTAGTGCGGGATCTTTGCGTCTGCGAAAATCTCATATATGGAGAGCTCGGACTTCATTATGGTGTTGTCGGTGGGGGTGAACACTGCCTGAACGCCGTCAGAAACGAGTGCCTTTGCAGCAAGGGTGACTTCGTCAACGGTAGTACCGGTGCGCTCGATAACTTCGATGCCCTTGGACTGGAGATAGGTCTTTGCATCCTTTATGGCCTGGGTCGAGGAATCCTGACCGACATCGTAGAGCAGACCGACCTTCTTCATATCGGGATCCTTGAGGAGCATGAGATCCATTATAGCATTGGTGTTGAGATAGTCGGAGGTTCCGGTTATCTGACCGCCGGGTGCGTCAAGAGAATCAACGAGCTTCGCACCGACAGGATCACTGACTGCGGAGAACACGACCGGGATATCGCTGTTCTCGGTCTCGACCGCCGCCTGCATGGCGATTGCAACCGGGGTCGCGACGCCAACCATAAGATCGACCTTGTCAACGATGAAGTTCGAGATTATCTGGTTCATAACAACGGAGTCGCCGTTGCAGTTGTCGTATTTGACTTCGATCTCGACGCCCTTTTCGGCGGCGACGGAAGCGAGCTGCTTTTTGATGTTGTCGACTATCTGATTGAGCGAGGCGTCATCGACATAGTTGCAGATGCCGACGGTGTATTTCTTTTTTGCGTCTCCTTCCGTCTTGCCACAGGCGGCGAAGCAGGCAACTGTGAGCATAAGTGCGAGTACAAGTGCGATTATCTTTTTCATTGGTATTTATTCCTTTCGGTAATTGATAAAAATTTTTGAGCTAAACTTAAGAATCGAAAAAATCACAGGCGCGGCGTGCGCCAAAGTTTACTCAACAAAAACATAACTATCTCCTCCGAAATAAAAAAACTCCTGTCCCTGCAATAATGCTGGGACAGGAGATATTATCATCCTGCGGTGCCACCCGGCTTGACGCTTTTGCGTCCGCTTAGCGCGTACTGACATACGCTGACTTTTCTTCACGGAGAGTCCTGCTCCGGCGCACATACTTAAAGGATAACCTTTGTTCCGATTGCCCTTAGAAGTCCATTCAGGTTTCTTTCATTCTGCCGCAATCCCACCGCCTGCGGCTCTCTTCGAGATGAGGGAGAAATCTTACTTACCCTTCTTCAACGGTTTACTGAATTGTAGCACTCTGCGCTTTTGTTGTCAACATATTTTTTTACTTTTGTTTCAAGAACCAGTTTTTTTGTAGGTTATAGGTGCGAAATCCGACAAAATCCACAAAATCCGCCGCCCTCTTGCTAAATGGTATGCCGCGAAGACCGACCGTGTGACCAAAAAGATGAATAGACAATATATTAAATATGGGATGTCTTTGCGCGCCCGCAAAACGGACGCCCTGCAAATTTTACCCAACGGAGGCCTTTTATGAACAACGAAGATATAGTCTCGCTCATGGAGCGATACAAGAGAGAACTGCTCGAATTTGAAAAGCGAAACACAGTGCCGGTATCCGCACAGGAAAAGGCGGAATCCGAGCCCGTATCGGCGCAGCAGGAAAACCGTGCCGAACAGGTTTCGGCGCAAATACAGGATGAGGCAGAGCCGGTAAACGCGCCGGCGGCAGAGCCCACCGAGGCAGTCTCGGCAAAGGCGGAGGAAAACGAAGCGGTGAGCGCCGCGGCGACGGTGACAATTCAGCGTCAGACAGACGCTCAGAGGGAGCGCCAGATGCAGTTTGACGACGGCGCGGACACGGACAAATCCCAGTTCACACCCGAGCGCACACAAGCGGCAGGGCGCGGAGACATCCCCCAGCCGCGCACGATATTCGTCGACCCGCAGACGCTCAAGAACAAAAATCTCGCTTCAACTAACACTCAGTCCGCGATGCAGAGGTTCGACGAATTCAAGGGCGAGCGCAACAAGCGCGGCATCCTGCGCGTTGAGACCTACAGCTCAAACGGGCTCTATCCCGTCGGCAACAGTCGAGTGGTAGTATACAAAGAGATAGGCGGCGAAAAATATTATATATATGATTCTCACACCGATTCGAGCGGCATACTCGACAATCTCCAGCTGCCTGCTCCCGACAAATCCCTGTCGGAGACAGAGCAGGGCTCGGGCGGGCTTGCGCCATATGCAACATACGATATATTTGTAAGTCACCCGGGATTCATCAGCACATATCTCGAAAACGTTCCGATCTTCGACTCCACCGTTTCAATACAGTCGGTCGAAATGCTGCCGACGGTCAGCGGCGAGCAGGATCCGAACGTGATAAACGAATCGGTCTGAGGAGTGATATTATGGCAGCAGATACTCCCGTTATCCCCCAGACAATAACAGTCCACCTCGGCAGACCGAATGCGGCGGCGAGGAATGTCACTGTGCCGTTTACGGATTATCTCAAAAATGTCGCATCGAGCGAGATATATCCGACATGGCCCGACAACGCGATACGCGCCAACATATATGCGCAGGCGTCGTTCGCGCTCAACCGCATATATACCGAGCACTACCGCAGCCGCGGCTACGACTTCGACATCACGAACTCGACCGCATACGACCAGGCATATGTTGATGGGCGCAGCGTGTTTTCAAATGTCGCGAAGATAGTCGACGAGCTTTTCAACAACTATGTCACAAAGGGCGACCAGGTTCAGCCCTATTTCACGCAGTACTGCTCCGGGCGCGAGGTCACCTGCGACGGGCTCTCACAGTGGGGCACGGTCACACTCGCGAATCAGGGCTATACGCCCTATCGCATACTTCAATATTACTACGGAAACGACGTCAATATAAAAACGGCGCCCGTCAAAAATATCCGCGAATCATACCCCGGCAGGGCGCTGCGCCTCGGCGACATATCGGAGGATGTCAGGATAATCCAGCGCCAGCTCAACCGCATCGCGCGAAACTATCCCGCCATTCCGCGCATTCCCTCCCCCAACGGAATATTTGACACGGCAACGCGCGAATCGGTCAGAAAATTCCAGAGCATATTCAATCTCACCGTCGACGGCATCGTCGGCAAGGCGACATGGTATAAGATAAAACAGCTCTATGCAGGAATACTGAAGCTCGGCGAGCTATACAGCGAAGGACTGAAGCTGACCGATGTCGAGCGGCAGTTCAAGACCGTTATCCGCCGCGGCGACAGGGGGCAGGATGTGAGCACGATTCAGTATTTCTTGAACTTTATCGGCAGCTTCACGAGCAACATTCAGCCGCCTGCGGTCGACGGCATTTTCGGCCAGGGCACATACAACAGCGTTGTGCAGTTCCAGCAGCAGTACGGTCTTGCGGCGGACGGCATAGTCGGGCGCGACACATGGAACAAGCTGCAGGCTGTATATAATGATATCCTGCGGACTTTCCCCGGCGAATTTTCGATCTATGATCAATATGCGCGTTTTGCATATCCCGGCTACAATCTGCTCCGCGGCAGCACGGGCAGCGCGGTAAGAAATCTTCAGGAATATCTCCAGGTTCTCGCGCGCGGAGTCGAGAGTGTACCGTATGTTGCGGCGGACGGTATTTTCGGCGCGCAGACGGAGACGGCGGTCAAGGCGGCTCAGCGATATTTCGGGCTGACCCCGAACGGCGTTGTCGGTCCGCTGCTCTGGTACGCGATAGCGGAATACTATTATTATAACGTATAATCCCGACAAAAACGGAGATGATATACGGCGTGAAACAATTGCCGTATATCATCTTTTCTTTTTAAGGGCGGGATATTCATATGGAAAAGCAAACTTTTTCGGGGAACTACGAAGCCGACATCGCGTCGCTCAATCTGCGGCTGCGCGTGAGCGAGAGCTTTGACCTCGTCAGCCGTCAGATAATGATCGGCAGCCACCGCGCCATGCTGTGGTTCATCGACGGGTTTATAAAGGACGGGCTGATGGAAAAAATCATGAGCTTCATGATGAACGCGGACGAGAAGAAGCTCAAAAATGTCGGCACAACGCGCGAATTTGCCGACGCATTCGTGCCCTATGTCGAGACCGAAGTTGTAAACGACTTTGACAGATTCGAAACTTTTCTCTTCTCGGGCGCGTTGGGCATGATAGTCGACGGATTCAAAGAAGCTATAATTATAGATGTGCGAACCTATCCCGCGCGAAGCGTGGACGAGCCGGAGAACGACAAAGTGCTTAGAGGCTCGCACGACGGCTTTGTTGAGACGCTGATATTCAACACCGCGCTCATACGCCGCAGAGTCAGGGACACGAAACTGACAATGTATTTGACGCAGATAGGCAAGCGGTCAAAAACGGACGTCGTGCTCTGCTATCTCGACGGCACGGCAGACCCGAAAGAAGTCGAAAAGATAAAGAAAAAGCTGAATTCTATAGATATAAATGCGCTGACAATGGGGCACGAGAGCCTCGCCGAATGTCTTGTTCCGAAACAGAGGTTCAACCCGTTTCCAAAAGTCCGTTACACCGAGCGACCCGACAGCGCGGCGGCGAGCATATACGAGGGCAGCCTGCTGATAATCACGGACACCTCGCCATCGGTTATGATAATCCCGACCGGCGTGTTCGACTTTTTGCAGGACACGAACGATTTCTATTTTCCGAGCCTTATCGGCAGTTATCTGAGGATCGTCAGGATGATAGTTTTCCTGCTCGCGCTGCTGCTGACTCCCGTGTGGTTCCTGCTGATTCAGAACCCCGCATATATCCCGCCGTGGCTTGACTTCATAAAAATCGAGAACCCGACGAGCGTGCCGGTCATAATGCAGCTTCTGATAATTGAAATAGTCATAGACGCGCTGAAGCTGGCGTCGCTCAACACCCCGAACGCGCTGAGCAATTCGTTCAGCGTCATCGGCGCGCTCGTGCTCGGAGAATTTGCCATTGCCGCGAAGTGGTTCACGGCGGAGGTCGTTCTCTATATGGCGTTCGTCGCGATAACGAACTTCGCCCAACCGAGCTATGAGCTCGGGTATGCGTTCAAATTATGCCGCATGATGATACTGATACTGACGGCAATATTCAACCTCTGGGGCTTCATTGCGGGGCTTGTGATAACCGCTCTGTTGATCTCATTCAATAGGACTGTCAGCGGACGATGCTATCTCTATCCCCTCATTCCGTTTAACGGCAGGGCGCTGACCTCGCTCCTGCTGCGAAAGCCGATAACCAAAAGCAAAAACTGACAAACGTTCCTCCAAAAATAATATCCACGCATATTGCAATGGGCTCGCTCTTTTGATATAATTATATCGAATCGAGGCTTTTCGCTTCGTTCAATATATCAAAGGAGGAGCCTGTTTTGCCGGAATACACAATGCTCATATTATGGATAGCGCTGCTCATAGCGTTCATCGTTGTTGAAGCCGCGACCGTCCAGCTTGTCACGATCTGGTTCGCCGTTGGTGCGGCGGCGGCTCTGATATCGGAGCTTTGCTCGGCGCCCGTCTGGCTTCAGTGGGTGATTTTCGCGGCAGTGTCGCTCGTCGCGCTTGCGGTGACCCGTCCGCTCGTCAAGAAGTATTCAAAAAAGCGCGTTCAGCCGACCAACGCTGACAGATACATAGGTCTCGAGGGAATAGTTGAGGAGACTGTTGACAACACCGAGGGCACCGGTATAGTGAAGGTCGAGGGCTCGACCTGGACGGCGAGATCGTCCGACGGCAGCCGCATTGAAAAAGGTTCAAATATCACCGTTGACAGAATCGACGGCGTTAAACTTATGGTTTCAAAACACTAAAGGAGGACTATTATGGGACCTGTAGCAATCGGAGTAATCATCGGCATAATCGTGCTCGTGCTCGTTATTGTCGTGCTCAACATCAAGATAGTGCCGCAGTCCAAGGCCTATGTCATCGAGCGCCTCGGCGCATATTCGACCACATGGCAGACCGGCATCCACTTCAAGATACCTTTTATTGAGAAGGTATCAAAGACCGTCTCCCTCAAGGAGCAGGTCGTGGATTTCCCACCCCAGCCCGTTATCACAAAGGATAACGTCACGATGCAGATAGACACGGTCGTTTTCTTCCAGATAACCGACCCGAAGCTCTATGCATACGGCGTGGAGCGCCCGATATCCGCTATCGAAAATCTCTCGGCAACAACGCTGAGAAACATCATCGGCGAAATGGAGCTTGACCACACGCTGACTTCGCGCGATGTCATCAACGCAAAAATCAGAGTTATCCTCGACGAAGCCACCGACGCATGGGGCATCAAGGTAAACCGCGTTGAGCTCAAGAACATTCTTCCCCCGCCCGAGATTCAGGACGCGATGGAAAAGCAGATGAAGGCAGAGCGTCAGCGCCGTGAGGCAATCCTGCGCGCAGAGGGTGAAAAGGCAAGCAAGATCCTCGTTGCAGAGGGTCAGAAAGAGAGCCAGATCCTCGCCGCAGAGGGCGACAAGCAGGCCGCCATTCTTCATGCAGAGGCTGTCAAGGAAGCGAAGATTCGCGAGGCAGAGGGTGAGGCGCAGGCTATCGTCGCCGTTCAGGAGGCTCAGGCGAAGGCTATCGCCCTGATAAACGAAGCCGCCCCGAAGGACGGTTATCTGACGATAAAGAGCCTTGAAGCGTTCGCAAAGGTCGCGGACGGCAAAGCGACGAAGCTCATCATCCCGAGCGAGCTTCAGTCCCTCGCGGGACTCGCGGCGAGCGCAAAGGAGATTTTCTCCGCAGACGTCGCAGAGGACGCAGAGCAGAAATAAATCCAAAAAAGCAAAGCGCAGAGAGTCGGTAAAACGGCTCTCTGCTTTTTATTTTGGCAAAAAATAAAAAGAGCCGCCGACGCAGGCAGCTCAAAAAAATTTTTCTTGTCTTTTCGTGTTTATATTACCACAAAAACGCCGATTTGTCAAGTCTTGTAATCCCCTGCCCCGTGTGGTATTAAGTATGCGGAGGTGTTTTGAAAATGAACAACATGACTGCACTGGTGAGCTGTTTTGCGCGGTATTATCACACGAAAACAGATGAAGCAAAAGTCTTCGACGACCCGCTCGCAGGAGAGATTCTGAGCGAAGGCGAAAAAAGTGCGATAGCGGAAAATATGAAAAACGGCATCGCATTTTTTGACCCGAATTACAGTGGTGGCGACCCGCTCGGGCGCGTTATAAACGGCTTCATCGCGCCGAGTGTAATCGCGCGCTCCGCATTTTGCAGGCGGCATCTGAAAAACGAGATAAGGTTCGTCGCGCAGCAATATGTCATCGCCGCCGCGGGCTACGACACATCGGGATATAAAATCGACAGGGATATCAAAGTATTCGAGCTCGATCGCCCCGAGATGATTGAGGACAAGATAAAACGCATCGACGAAGCGGGAATAGAGCGCGAAAATATCAGCTATATCGGCTGCGACCTCGGCAAGGATTTTATCCCCGCTCTGCTGAACGCGGGATTCGACCCCGGCAAGAGGACATTTTTCAGTCTTCTCGGCATAAGCTTTTATCTGACTCAAGATGAGTTTGCGCGCTGCATAAAAACTCTGTTTGAAAACTCAGCGAGCGAGAGCGCGCTCGTGTTCGATTTCCCGAACGACCGCGACTGCACCCGCGAGCAGAAGAACAGGCTGCTTGCCGGCGGCGCGGGCGAAGAGATGAAAGCGAGATACTCATATGCGGACATCGAGCGCATCGCGGGAGAGGCGGGCGTGCTCGTCTATGAGCTTGCGGACAGCGGCGATATTGACCGCGATTTTTTCAAAGCGCACAACGAATCGAAAAATACCGAGCCTATACTCGCTCCCGAGGGAGTCGGCTACTGCCTGATGGTCAAAAAGGGCGGGCAGTATTGATAAAAAAATATTGATAAAGCGCGTTTTTTTGTTGCGTAATAAGACGGAATGTGATAATATATTGTCGATGAAATATTCAATTTTTTGTTGGAGGCAATTATATGGATCAAAGATTACAGTCTTTATTCACTCCGTGGAAGATCGGCAACTGCGAGATCAAGAACCGCATCGTGCTCAC
>DJQG01000155.1:0-9703 GCA_002438685.1 Ruminococcaceae bacterium UBA6392
GAGGGTCTGCCGTGCCCGAACCTCTCGACCGGCGGCATGAATTTCCACAGCATCTATGAGGCGATACCCGTTGACGCATTGCCCAAAATGGTCGAGGTGCTGATAAATATCGTGTCCGTGACCGACTGAATAAAATAAAAATGCCGGAGACAGGGGATTTCCCGTCTTCGGCGTTTTGCTTTTTGTTAATATTGTTTGCCCTCGCCGATGCGGCTGAACGCAAGTATGATGCAGTCGATGCCGAACAGCACAAGGTATGCGCCGACGATGTAAGCGACCGCTGCAACCGAGATGTTCGGGCTGAATATCATCACAACGCCGAGCACAAGTCCGATAATGTTGACTATCATCGTGAACCAGTAGACGAAATTGCCCGCGATGAACCGAATCGTGTTCAGGTGCGAGAGCCTTGAGAGACAGTGCGCGATGAACCATATCGGGAACAGGAGCGAGAGCACCCATTTGCCCGCGTTGGGGTAGACAAGCAGCATGACGCCAGCCATGACGCTGAGTATGCCCGAAATGAGCGACACAGTCGGACCGAAGCCGAGATGCTTGTCAACGCGAACATAGAGCACAACATCCGCAATGCCCGTTATTATGGCGATTATGCCGTAGATAATAACGAGGGTCGTCACCGCGTTGTCGGGATAGACAAAAGTGAATATTCCGAGCGCCGCGAGCGCAATGCCGATTATAAGCTCCATCCATCCGAAGCCGGAACGCCTTTTCATTCCTCTTTGCCTCCTTTGTTGAGAATGGACATGAATTCTTCGCCGGTTATGGTCTCTTTTTCATAGAGGTATTTTGCCAGCTCATCGAGCTTTGAGCGGTTGTCCGAGAGGATTTTCGAAGCCTTCTCGTGCTGGTGCTTTACGAGTTCAACGACCTTGCGGTCTATTTCATTCTGTGTGTCTGCGGAGCAGGCGAGCGAAGCGTCGCCGCCGAGATACTGGTTTGAAACAGTTTCAAGAGCCACCATGTCAAAATCTTCGCTCATGCCGTAGCGGGTTATCATCGCGCGGGCAAGCTTTGTCGCCTGCTCGATGTCGTTCGATGCGCCTGTCGTTATCTCGCCGAAAACGAGCTCTTCTGCGGCGCGTCCGCCCGTAAATGTCGCAATCTTGTTTTCAAGCTCCTGCTTTGTCAGCAGATATTTGTCGCCCTGGTCGACCTGCATCGTGTAGCCGAGCGCACCGGAGGTGCGGGGGATTATCGTTATCTTCTGCACGGGCGCCGAGTGCGACTGCATCGCCGCAACGAGCGCGTGACCTATCTCGTGATAGGCGACAACCTTCTTTTCGCTGTCCGAGAGCACCGCATTCTTCTTCTGATATCCCGCGATGACCGTCTCAATGCTCTCTTCGAGGTCGGATTCGTTGACGACGGTTCGGTTGTTCCTGACCGCGCGCAGCGCCGCCTCATTTATGATATTCGCAAGCTCCGCGCCCGATGCGCCGGATGCCATTCTTGCTATCGTGTGGAAGTTGACGTCGTCCGCTGTCTTTATCTTCTTTGCGTGAACTTTCAGTATCGCCTCGCGTCCCGCAAGGTCGGGCAGCTCAACGGGCACGCGCCTGTCGAAACGACCCGGGCGGGTGAGCGCGGGATCGAGCGTCTCCGGGCGGTTTGTCGCCGCGAGGATGATAACGCCGATATTTTCCTGGAAACCGTCCATCTCTGTGAGCAGCTGATTGAGGGTCTGCTCGCGCTCGTCGTTGGAGCTGAACTGACCGTCGCGCTTCTTGCCGATGGCGTCGATCTCATCGATGAACACTATGCAGGGGGCTTTCTCCTTTGCCTGGCTGAAAAGATCCCTGACCTTTGAAGCGCCCATGCCGACAAACATCTCAACGAATTCCGAACCGGACATCGAGAAAAACGGCACGTTCGCTTCGCCCGCAACAGCCTTTGCGAGCATCGTTTTACCTGTTCCGGGAGGGCCGACGAGCAGGACGCCCTTGGGCATCGACGCGCCGACATCGGAATATTTCTTCGGATTGTGGAGATAGTCGACTATCTCCGAAAGGCTCTCTTTCGCCTCGTCCTCACCCGCAACATCGCTGAAATGTATGCCCTGAGTCGATGGGACATAGACCTTCGCGTTGCTCTTGCCGAAACCGAACGCCATGGAGTTTTTGCCGCCCGCCTGTTCCATCAGCTTCTTGCCCATATACTGACCGAGTCCGATGAAAATTATCAGCGGGAGCACAAATGTCAGCAGGAAGCTTACCAACGGCGAGGTCGTTGTCTCGATATCTTTTGAGAACTTCGCGCCGGAGTCGTAGAGCCGCTGAGTCAGCGTCGGGTCGTTCATCGCGCCGGTCTTGTAGATTTTCTTCGCGTCGTCCTTGTCGGTGAAGATTATCTGATCGTCCTCGACCTCGACATTGCCTATTTTCTTCTGCTCGATCATGCTCATGAATGTGCCGTAGTCGACTTCCGTCACTCGCGCCTTGACGAGCATGGGAGACACAATCACATTGAACAGCACAATGACGAGCAGCGCAATGCCGTAGTAGAATATCAGAGGCTTCTTCGGGGATTTCACTTCTTTCATTTTCCGCACCTTCCTTTTTAGGATTGATGTTAATTGAAAATATGTATTAATTATACTCTTGAGTCAATATAAGTTCAATACAATTAAAGAATAACAGCAAAAAAGGACTGCCCGGAAGTAGTCCTTTTAAACTTATTTTATATTGGCAATCGGGGATCTGAACATTATCTTCGCCGTGAATATCCGTCCGTCCGAACAGTCAAATGACGCCTGCCCGCCGTATTTTTGAATTATTTTGTTTATGCGAGCCGCCCTCTCGCTGCTCTTTATGTCCGGCGAACCGTCCACGCTGTGGCGGACATTGAGCACGACATATGCCTCGTTGAAACTGCCAATATTCATGTCGATAAAGCGCTCTTTCGATTTCTCGGCGGATTTGAATGCCCCGTGAAGAATATTGTCGAGCAATATAGAGAGGTCTTCGTCCGAGAAAAACGAGAAATCTATGCTGCGCACGTCGCAGTTGAATTTTATCTCCGAATTTGCGCACAGATGTGAGTATCTGCTGATAATAACATTCGCGAGCTTGTTGCTGCTGAACTGCTTCACCGCGCCCATCGCGCCGCTGTTGTATATCGAGTCGATGTAGCTGTTTATGCGGTCGTTTTCCCCGTTTTGCGAGAGCTGCTTTATCGTGCGCAGCTGCCCCTTTATGTCGTGAATAATAATATCGCGCAGATCGTATTGATGCTCAAGCTCCGCATAGTATTCCGCGTTCAGCTTCTGCCGCTGTTCTTCGAGAAGCGATTCGGTGGAATTTGTGATTTTGCAGACCAATTTTCTGTGTGCTAGGCAGACGGCGGATATCGCCAACGGCAGAACGACCGATATCAGCGTCAAAATCAGATTGCTCCCTGGGAAAAACGCAAATCCGGCAATCATCGCGGCACAGACCAGCGAGAGCAGGGACACCAGTACGGAATAGGCAATCATGTTGTCGTTGTGCCTTGAAACTGCATAGGAAAATGTAAAATACAGCGTACTTGAGGCGATGCCGAGCAATATCATTCCGTTTCCGGACGGCTCATGACCGATAATTTTCGGCAGACCGAACATTATTATAAACGCCGATATCGTGGCGAGCACTTCAAGCAGTAGGCAATGAATCAGTGACTGCTTTATGCCCGCGCGGTATATTATGAGCGCAGCACAGAGATTGCCGACAAAGAGCAGGACTATATTGAGCGCGGCAAGCCCCGCGAAGCTCAAGGCAAATTGAGCGGCGGCGGACGCCGCAAAAAATATGCACACTGCAACTCTCGGACATTTTGCCTCAAACCGCTTTGAAAAGTAGCAGTACGCGGCAAATTGCCCGAACGCGCAGGCGATGAGAATACACACTATGTCCATCATATACCTCCCGCAAAGTTGAAGAATGCCTTTCTGAAAGCAGGGTATTTGCGCTGGGACATATATACGCTGACCGTTTCGCCGTCGCCTTTTCTGAGCGTGACGCTGTCTTTTGAAAAGTCGATGACATTTTGCAGATTGACTATGTAGCTCGCGTGGGAATAGACAAAGCAGTCCGGCTGACCGGTTTTTGCTATCCAGTCTTTTAGTCTGACTCCCGTCGCGTATTCGGCGTCTTTCGTCACGAGCAGTGCGCCGTAGCGCCTGTTTTCAATATAGAGAATGTCTTTTGTCTTTATCTTTTTGACTATGTCGTGAGTTTCGAGAATTATTGTCTTGCTCAGCGTGCGGTATTCCTGAACCGCGTCAAAGAGATTCTTGTTGAAGCGGTTGACGTCAACGGGCTTCGAGAGATATCTGAAAACATGGATTCGCATCGCGTCATCGAGATATCGCTGGAATGAAGTCAGGACGATTATCAGCACATCGGGATTCTGCTTCTTGAGCTCGACCGCGAGCTCAAGCCCGCTCATCTCCGGCATCTCGATATCAATAAAAGCAATGTCATATTTGTGTTTGTTTTCAAGAATAAATTTTCCGGACTGGCGGCAGTCTATATTGAAGCTGACGGTATTCACTTTTTCCCATGCGCACAGCAGCTTTTTTACCTGCTCAACTATTTCCGCGCTGTCGTCGCAAACGAGTATATCGATCAAAAGAATCACTCTCCCGCCAATATTATACCACATTTTGTCGAAAAAGCAAAGAAAAAAATAAAAAATGTCATCAGCGATTATTTTTTACTGTTTGCCGGTCACCGCCTGAGTTGAGTTTTGCGACCTCGGCAAATTAAAATCGCGAAAAACATCGTTTTCGCCCAAAATCGCATCACTTTTGCAAAAATTCACACTTTCGGCGGCAAATGCGCTAAAATAGTGTTGGTCTCTGAAAAGAGCATGAATGTAAAATCTATCTCCTATATAACTCCTATATAAAAGAAAGCAGGCAGGGCACACGCCTTGCCTGCTTTCTTTATTTATAATGACAGTGTCTAAGCATAAAAAATATTTCAACCGACCGCGCGGATATTTTCATATAACCTCACACCGCGGCGGACTTATATTTATTGTAAAGTATGTTCTTACACTTTTTGTAAACTATCTTATTACTTACACTGTACAAACAAAATCACTGTACAAACAAAATGTCATTCATCTGCCTATAATTACACGCGACAATCTGTCAAAATATGTCGCATATTCATTATGCGGAAAAATAAACACTCGAAATATATCGTTTTTGTCCATTTTTACATCACTTTTTGAAAAATCAACACTTTTTAACCGAAATGCGTTAAAATTATGCCGTACTCAAGCGAAGTACATAAATGAAGTCAACTACCTCCTATACTCCTATACGGCGGGAAGCGGACGGGTTTTCCGTCTGCTGCCTGACCGCCGGAAGCGCGGAGGCTGCAACAGGCCGCGGCAAACCGCACCTGCATATAAATTCAAGGGACGGATAGTAATGCTAAAAGAATATGACGGACTTCCGGATGTCGGCTCACGCTATGTGCTCGAATGCCGATGCAAGAAAATCGGAGAGGACGGCAGGGAGATAGGCGCCTGCGAGGACACCGTCAACCCCGTCAGCGGATTTATTTATGCCGAGAATGAAGAACAGGCTGTCAACTATGGCATAGACTTCATCACGAAGTATGCGGGAGACAATCTCCTGCTCGAGGATAACAGCATACTCCTGCTCGGCGATAATCGCCCGATGGATCTGTACTATGACTTTTCGGCAGTCGAGGTCGGATGATTTCGACTGCCGGGCGAGAATAAGCAGAATAATATCTCGCTGATTTCACCATCCACGCAAAACGCAGAACCCCCAACCTGCGTTTTGGAATTTCCATATTATCTTTTTTATCTCCACTTCCTCAACGATACGGGCGCCGTGATCCACCAGAGTCACGGCGCCCGTATCTATTTTATTTTCAGCAGTCGCAGGTCTTGGTGCGCTGGATCGTTCCAGCCGCGTGGTGCGGAGGGGCATATACTGAGTATACCTTGAGCGGAATATTTCCGCTGTTTGTTATATTGTGCCAGGTTCCGGCGGGGATGAGGCAGGCATCGCCGCTGTTTGCCCTCTGTCCGTCGCACATGGAGCATTTCGTCGCGCCGAAGCTCACGGTCGCGCAGCCCTGCACGATGCAGACGAGCTGATCCGCGTTCTCGTGGATCTCCGCGCCGATGTCGCAGTTTGTGGGTATGCACATCAGCGTCACCTGCATATGCTCGCCCGTCCATGCCTCTTTTCGGAAATTTGTGTTCTCTTTCGTCTCGCGTTCAATGTCCATGACTGTCGGCTGTCCGCCGCAGCCGCAGCGGTTTTGATTGTTGTTCATTTGGCACCCCCAAAGTTTTTTCGGTATATTCTATGCGCCGAAGTTCCTTTGCGATACTGTTTTTTCTTGAAACGCGGTAGCGTATGCCGTATAATTATTTTATATACAGCCGAAGTTTTCGGGCGGATTCGTCCGTTGATTTTTATGAAACAGTTTTCGGAGGTGCGGTATGTACAGGTTCTTTATCGTTGAGGACGACCCGGGGATAGCGAACGCCGTCGCGGCGCAGGCGCAGGCGTGGAATCTTCAGCCGCATATCGTGCAGGATTTCAGCAATGTCATGCACGAATTCGCCGAATTTTCGCCGCATATAGTCCTGCTCGATATCATGCTTCCGTTTTTTGACGGCTATCACTGGTGCAGTGAGATTCGCCGCGTCTCTAAGGTGCCGATAATCTTCGTCTCCTCGGCGTCGGACAATATGAATATCGTCATGGCGATGAATCTCGGCGCGGATGATTTTATCTCGAAACCGTTCGACGGCAGCGTCCTCATGGCGAAAATCCAGGCTCTTCTGCGCCGCACTTACGATTTCGGCACTAATGTCCCTGTGCTCGAGCATCGCGGCGCATTGCTCGATACGGGCGAAAATTCGCTCGTTTTCGACGACGAAAAAATAACACTGACCAAAAACGAGTATCGCATTCTGCTCTGCCTGATGGAAAATAAAGGCAAGGTGGTCAGCCGCGAAAAGCTGATGGAACGCCTCTGGGAGACAGATTCGTTCGTCGATGAAAACACGCTGACCGTCAATGTCAACCGCTTGCGAAAAAAGCTTGATGCGGCGGGACTCAAGGATTTTATCGCCACAAAGTTCGGCGTGGGGTATATAATAGCTTGATTTCGGAGGGGTTATGAGCTTTTTTAAGGGTTATCTCAAGGAGCGGTGGAAGCGGCTTTTGATGCTTCTGCTTTTCGTCTGTATATTCGCGTTTTCTTTTTGGGTCTACCGTCTGCCCGTGCGCGCGGTCATATATCCGTGCGCCCTGTGCCTGCTTTTCGGCGCGGTGTTCGCCGCCTATGATATTACAAAATCCTATCGCCGCCACAAGTTTTTCGAAGAGCTGCACCGCAGGAACACCGAGCTTATATCTTCTCTGCCCGAGCCGGAGGGGATAGTCGACTCCGACTATCAGCAGCTGATATCCGTGCTCAAAGAAAAAATAGCGGAGATAACGGCGCGGACGGACAGCCGCATACGCGACACCGTCGATTACTATACCGTCTGGGCGCATCAGATAAAAACGCCGATAGCGGCGATGCGACTGACTCTTCAGAAAGAGGATGTACCCGAAGCGCGCAGACTCGCGTCCGAGCTGTCGCGGATAGAGCAGTATGTCGAGATGGTACTCGTCTTCGTGCGCCTCGGCTCGTATTACAGCGACTATGTTTTTGCCCGGCAGGATATAGATGAAATAATCAGAAGCTCGGTGAAAAAATTCGCCTCTGAGTTCATTGACCGCAGGATCCGCCTCGAATATGACAGTGTTGATATTCAGGCTGTAACTGACGAAAAATGGTTCGCGTTCGTCGTTGAGCAGCTGCTCTCAAATGCGCTCAAATATACCCGTGAGGGGAGCATAAAAATTTATTCCGAGGGAAAAGTCCTCTGTATCAAAGACACCGGAATAGGCATCGCGCCGGAGGATCTGCCGCGCGTGTTCGACAAAGGCTATACCGGCTGCAACGGCAGAGCCGACCGCCGCGCGAGCGGGCTCGGGCTCTATCTCTGCCGCCGCATATGCCAGAACCTCGGCATTGATATCTCGATTTTTTCAACAGTAGGCGAGGGGACGACGGTTCGCCTCGATCTCGGTCAGTACAAACTCGGAAAAGAATAACTTCTTACAAAACCGTAAGATTTGAAAGGGGAAATGTAAGCCTTTTCTATGGAGGCGCATTTCCCTTTTCGGCTATAATAGAGCCACAAAATGACAGGAGGTCAACTACAGTGAGTATTTTGGAAGTCAACGGACTCAAAAAAGTCTACTCAACCCGTCTCGGCGGCAACAAGGTCGAGGCTCTTAAAAATGTTAACTTCAGCGTGTCGGAGGGCGAGTATGTCGCTATCATGGGCGAATCCGGCTCCGGCAAGACCACTCTGCTCAATATTCTTGCGGCTCTTGACAGACCCACTTCCGGCAGCGTCATGATCGACGGCAGGGATCTTTCAAAGATAAAGGACTCCGCCGTCTGCGCTTTCCGCAGAGACAACCTCGGCTTCGTGTTTCAGGATTTCAATCTTCTCGATACATTCACGGTTGAAGATAATATCTATCTTCCGCTCGTCCTCGCGGGAAAGAGCTACGATGAGATGCATGCCCGTCTCGAGCCGATAGCAAAACGCCTGGGTATAACGGAACTGCTCAAGAAATATCCCTATGAGATATCCGGCGGCCAGAAGCAGAGGGCGGCTGTTGCCCGCGCGCTGATAACCGAGCCGCGCATGATTCTCGCCGATGAGCCGACCGGTGCGCTCGATTCAAAGTCCACCGATGAACTGCTGCGCCTGTTCACCGAGGTCAACGCCCTCGGGCAGACCATTCTCATGGTCACGCACTCCGTCAAGGCGGCTTCCTCCGCAAAGCGCGTGCTCTTCATAAAGGACGGCGAGGTGTTCCATCAAATCTATCGCGGTGCCGATACCGACATCCAGCTCTATCAGAAGATATCCGAGACCCTGACTCTGCTTGCGACAGGCGGTGAGCGCAAATGAAAAAGTTTTTCTATCCGCGCCTCGCGTTCGATGGAATAAGAAAGAACAAGCGCCTCTATCTGCCGTATATCCTGACGCAGATAGGCATGATAATGATGCATTATATCGTCATTTTCCTGTGCTACGGCGAGTCGCTCAATGGCAAGTTCGGCGGGAGCACCGTGAGCGTTGTGCTCATGCTCGGCGGCTGGGTCATCGCCATATTCGCCTGCATCTTTCTCTTCTATACAAATTCGTTTCTTATCCGCCGCAGGAAGAAGGAGTTCGGACTCTATAACATCCTCGGCATGGACAAAAAGAATATCAGCATCCTGCTCTTCTGGGAGAGCCTGATAACTTCTGCCATATCGCTTTTCTGCGGTCTCGTGCTCGGCGTCGCGCTCTCGAAGCTCGCCGAACTCGGACTTGTCAAGGTAGTAGGCGGCACCGATATCAGCTATGTTTTCCATGTCTCTCCGACTGCAATATTGCTGACCGTCGGCGTTTTCGCCGTTATCTTCCTGCTCCTCTTTATTAACTCCGTGCGCCAGATAATGGGCGCGAGCGCAGTGACTTTAATAAAGAGCGAAAATCTCGGCGAGAAGCCGCTGAAAGCTAACCCGCTTCTCGGCATCATCGGCGCAGTTTTGCTCATCTGCGCATATATTGCCGCCGTTGTGATAACCGA
>DJQG01000155.1:9772-12190 GCA_002438685.1 Ruminococcaceae bacterium UBA6392
TATCTTCTGATGATATTCGGCTCGGTGCTTCTCTGCCGCTTCCTGCAAAAGCGCAAGAACTATTATTATAAGCCGAACCATTTTATCTCCGTCTCTTCAATGACCTACAGAATGAAGAGAAACGGCGCGGGACTCGCGTCCGTCTGCGTGCTCGCAACAATGGTGCTCGTTATGATATCCTCGACCACCTGCCTGCTCTTCGGCACTGAGGACAGCGTCAATACCCGCTATCCGCGCGATATCGTGCTCTCGACTGGCTTTGATACTATCGACGGACTCGATGACAGCAATCTTGAAAAAGTCGCCGCAGGCGTCGATTCTCTTGCCGCTTCGCATAAGGCGAACGCTTCAAATTTTGTGTCATACAGAACCGCAGCGACCGTCGGCACGATTTCCGACGGCGGCAAGCTGGTCGCGGACGGCACGAGTATAACAATAGGTTCAAGCTCGAATGCTTATATTTGCTTCAATGTCGTGCCGATAGAGGATTACAATGCCGTCATGGGCACGAACGAGACCCTTGCGCCCGATGAGGTCATAGTTTACAGCTACAGAATGAAATATAAATACGACACCGTGACCCTTGGCGACGGCAAGACCTACAAAGTCAAAAAGACAGCCGACAGCTTCCTCGTTGACGGCGATTCCGCCGTGAATATCGCGTCCTCGATATATATTTTCGTGCCCGACTTCAAAAGTGCAGCCACGGATTTTGCAAAGCCCAAAAATCACAATGGAGTGCGCACCGTCAACTATAAGTATTTCAGATTCTTCGATACCGACCTCGACACCGCGGGCGAGAAAGCGCTGTGCAGTGACTACAGCAAGACAACAAAATCGGCAATGTCGTCTTACGGCAATATGATGACATTCTCAATAGACAGCCGCAATGTCGGCAGGGACGATTATTATTCTACCTTCGGCTCGCTGTTCTATCTCGGCGTCATGCTCTCGGTCGTGTTCATCTTCGCGGCTGTGCTGATAATCTACTATAAGCAGGTCTCGGAGGGCTACGAAGATCAGTCGCGCTTTGAGATAATGCAGAAGGTCGGCATGACGAAGAAAGAGATAAGAAAGAGCATCAATTCCCAGCTGCTCACGGTATTCTTCCTGCCTCTCGCGGGAGCGGGTCTGCATATGATATTCGCGTCCATAATAATCCGCAGAATATTGCTTGCCTTTAATTTCAACAACCCCGTCCTCTTCGCCGTGACAACTCTTGTGTGCTTCGTTGTGTTCGCGCTGTTCTATACTCTTATTTACCGCGTCACCTCCAACGCCTATTATAAGATAGTCAGCGGCGCAAAGGAGAGAGAATAATGAAAAGAGCAGCGGCTGTTCTACTGACTCTTGCGCTGATGCTCTCGCTCACGGCGTGCATGAGCCGCGGCAGTATGCAGCTCAAACGCGCGGACAGATACTTCGACGATCTGCGCGGCGCGTTCAAAATGTCCGATGTAACGAACAGCGCCAAGCTTATCGGCAAGCGCGAGAACAACGGCAAGGATTGGTTCACCGGCAGCTACACCGCGCAGTGCGAGAACGAGACCGGGCGCGATACCGTGTTCGGCGGCGCGTCGGCGCGCGACAAGCTGATAAAAGTGAAAGCTTATATCAAAGCCGAGTCCGGCAGCGCGGTTATCCGCCTGAGAATGAACGGAAAAGTGCTCGAATATACGCCCGATGCCAACGGCAATTTTGAGCGCGAGTTCGATTTCCAAAACGGCGGCAACTACATCATGATAGATTTCGACCGCTTCACCGGAACGGTTCAGATGACAGCAGAATATGTATAACAAAAACGGCAGGAACCGTAAAAAAGTTCCTGCCGTTTTCTCTCATTTTATATATCCCGGTGCATCGCCTGCGGGAATGTACATCGTCTGGCTGTAGCCGTCGGTGAATGTTATCTGTGCGACATATCCGCTAAAGGCGGTGTAACACTTCCCCTGAGCGAGAGCGAACAGCTCGTTTGCCTGTTTCTGATCCGTAACGGTCTTTATTAAGCAGTCGTCCATGTCGCCGAAAGTTTTGTTTATCAACTTCATTTCTTCCGTGTTGAACATCGTGCTCATAATAAAAATCGGGTTTATTGCCGTGCCGCCGTATCTTCCGTTTTTGTTTATCTCCTTTGCTTTCGAAATGATGCGGCGGCAGTCGTAAATATTGACGCTCTTGACTTCGCGCTTTTGCCCGAGCGCGTCCGCCATGCCGTGTTCTTTGATAAACTTCAGCGTCTCGGTCATGTCGCCCGTGATAGCCGCAAGAACCGACCTGCCTTCAACATTTTCTTCATCCAGACCGTCGTAGTTCGTGGCGTTGTCGAAGAGATAAATATACGCTACTTCCTTTTCGCTGCCGCGAAGAATATCCGTATATTTTTTCTTCGATATGTCGCTCCATATGCATTTGCCGAGC
>DJQG01000118.1 GCA_002438685.1 Ruminococcaceae bacterium UBA6392
ACAAAATTTGAAAGAGAGCCTTTTATTTTTCTTTGAGCAGCTTTGCAAGCTCGTCCATAAATGTATTGATGTCTTTGAACTGCCTGTAGACGGAGGCAAAGCGGACATAGGCAACTTCGTCGATGCTCTTGAGCTTCTCCATCGCGAGCTCGCCGATATAGACGGTAGTCACCTCGCGGTCAAGCGAATTCTGGAGCACGGCTTCAATCTCGCTGACTGCCTTTTCGAGCTGTTCCATATAGACCGGGCGCTTTTCGCACGCCTTGAGCATGCTGTTGAAAAGCTTGTTTCTGTCAAAAACCTCGCGTGATTTGTCCTTTTTGACGACGACTATCGGCACGGTTTCGATTATCTCATAGGTCGTAAAACGCTTGCCGCAGCTGATGCATTCGCGGCGGCGGCGTATTCTCTCGCCCTCGTCGGTAGGACGCGAGTCGATGACCTTGCTCTCTTCAAAACCACAGAACGGACACTTCAAAGCTATCACTCCATCTTACTTATTTTTTTGGACTTTCAGGCCGCACAAAAACCTGAAGAAGTTGTTGCTGTCAAGAATATATTTTGATACAAGGCAGCTCACAATATAGCACACGGCGAAAATTATCAGTACTATTAGCGCGGGAGCCGTAATATGGGCTTTTGTAACTATTAACCAACGCAAACCGGTTATCAAAAACGCGTTGAGCAGATAGTACTGGAGGGAATATTTTCCGCTCGTCATCAGCTGATTCTTTATGAACTTCGGCATTTTTACCAAAGAGAAGAACGAGGCGAAGAAAACCGAAGCCGAAAGCGCGGATATATATATTCCGGCTACAGAATACACTTTGTCGGCATAGATTCTCAGCGGAATGAACGACAGGCAGAACACCGCTGCGCTCACCGCCAGGATAACGATACGCCTGTCTTTTATCTTTCCGAAATCGCAGCCCTTGAGCATCATGCCGATAATAAAATATGTAAGATAATACACAACGCTCTTCAAGCAGCATATCTCCGGCAGATCGAACAGCGCAGAGACGGCAACGCAGACCGCTATAATCGGCAGACCGAGAAGTCTGCTCTTTTTCAGTATAACCGAGAAAAGCGGTGCGATGACCGAAATTATGAACAGAGTGTAGAGAAACCAGTAGCCGCCAGCCGACGTTCCCTGCAGGAAGAGCTGAAAAATTGCGGACTTGATATCCATGCTCCTGTTGACAAAGCTTCCGCCGACAACTCTGAGAAGCAACGCGGCGGCATCGAAAACAATATAAGGCACGAGTATTCTCTTCACGCGGGCAAGAAGATATCCGCCGTAATTGCCCTTATACGAACACAAAAAGCCGGATATCATAAAGAACAGCGGCATCTGATAAGAATCCACAAATCTTTTGAGAATATTGCACCACGCAACTTTCTCAAGATTCACCGGATACACTATCACCGAATGACATATAAGCACCGAGATGATAGCAACGCCCTTGAGTATGTCAATAAGATCGATATGTTTTTTAGATTCCATACGCACTGCCCCTTTGCACAATTTCTATATTTTATTATCGCATAAAGTCAAACTTGTTGTCAACATAATTTTTCAAGCATATGCATCGAATCGGTCAGCTGATCTATACGCTCGAAGCCCGAACGGTAGAGCTCGATAACGCAGTCGCCGGAATATTCTGTTTCTTTCATGAGCGAAAAGAGGGCGGCGAAATCGAATTTTCCGTCAAACGGCGGGATGCACTTATGATTTTCGTCATGGTCGCTCAAGTGTATGTGGCGGATATTATCGGAAAACTCCCTGAAAAATTCTATCGGGTCGACTCCTGCGAGATACGCCTGCTTGATATCGAGCACCATATGAAAATCCACACCGAGGCGCGATTTCAGCTCGTTCATAAGCTCCGGCGTCTGCCCGTTATGATGGACAACATTTTCCTGGGCAAGGATTATCCCCTGCTCCCGCGCGTCGCGGACGAGCAAATCGAGGCGTTCGGCGTATTCGTCAGTATTGATATTCACCGGCAGCTTTGCGCCGTGGAGCACGACTATTTTCGCGCCTATCGCAGATGCGGCGGCATAGTATTTTTTATAAAACTCCCTGTAATCGTCGAAGCGGCGCTCATACTGGCTGAAGAGGATATATCCCTCGGCGAACGAGGTAAACGGATGTATAGAGCGGATGCGGATGCCGCTGTCAGAGGCTATAGACGAAATGCGGCGGAGAAAATCCGGCTCCAATTCCGATGGCGAGTTAAAAAACACCTCGGTGACTTTTGCTCCCGCTTCGGCGACACAGCGCAGAGCCTCTTCGGTCGCTGCGGGATAAAAGCAGGCGGTGGATATTCCGACGGACATTCGTTTTCCTCTCCTTTCCTCAAAAGTAAAAATCTTTGCATTGCGAAAAATCGCGTTCCGGGTTAGAATCAAACAAACGGAGGTGCGGATATGCGCGGCATAAAAGAAAAAATTGCAGAAAATTTAAGCTACATAAATCCCGTTTCGCGCAGGATGCTGCTCGGCGCGGTTATTATTTTTGAGCTTCTCTTCACCCTTGCCGTCTGCGCGCTGCTGCTCGCGGGGCGCGGATTCGACTACTGGAGATGCATATATCTTGCAAAGGACGCGATAGACTGCATCCGCCCGAGCATGGGAGTCATGCTCTTCGGCTCGCTGATAATACAGGCTATCGACCCGAACAGCGGAAGCCGAAATCAAGATTAGTATTGAACTTAATATGTATATGATATCACAAAAAAGCGCCGAATACAATTAAATTCGGCGCTTTTTGGCGCGTCTGCATATGGACATTTACCGAAAAAGTATGATATACTTTTAAAAGCGTTTTTATTTTTGCGCTTCGGAGGGAATATGACAAGGGACAAGCTGATCAAAAAAATTGCGACATGGATAATGATGGCGATAATGCTTTCGGTCTTCTCGCTGGATATAATCTGCGTTGCGATGTGCAACAGATATCAGAATAAATTTGAAATCACCCCGGCGCAGTTTTCGTCGGACGGCACGGCGGACAGAATTCATTTTCTCAACACCTACAACTCCGACGCAATACTCATAGAATCAAACGGCAAATTCGCGCTCATCGACTCCGGCGAGGGAGACCGCAATCCGCGCAGAAAGCTCAGCTACAACGGCAGCGAAGAAGCTGTCATAAAATATCTGAAAAAAGCTGCCGGCGACGCGGAGGGCAAGGTGACGCTTGAGTTTGCGCTGGGCACGCACAACCACTACGACCACATCGGCACATTTGAAGCGATAGCCAACGACCCGGATATCACGGTAAAGACATTTTACATAAAGCCCGTCAACCGCGAGATTGCCCACGAATACGAATACAACGGCTGGGGCATCGAGACAACATACGCCGACACGGTAAATGCGTTTCAGAACAGGGGTACAGTTGTTACTTCCGAAATACCGAGCGAGCCGTTCAAATTCGGAGACTTCACACTGACCTTCTACAACACCGCACTCGACGACGCGCGTCTTCACGGACAGGGCGAAAATGCCGAATCGGTCGGGACGATGGTTGAAAAGGGCGAGCGGAGCGCATTCCTCGCATCGGATATAACAAGAACAACAGGACTTGAAGAAATTCTTCTGCCGAAGCTCCATAAAGTTGACATTCTCAAGGTCGGACACCACGGCTACTACGGCTCGACCTCGTGGAAATTCGCAAAGGGGCTTTCGCCGAAGATAGCGATAGTCACAAACAGGCTCGGGAAGATATATCCCGATGTCAAATGGACGCTCACAATGAAGAGCCACAGCGCGATATTCGCGACGGTTGACGAAAACGGAATCATCGCGGAATTCACGGACAACGACGAAATCGAGCTTTTCAATCACGCGCAGGATTAAAAAATACCAAAAGCAGGAGCCCAGCGGCTCCTGCTTTTTTATGCTCCGATTCTTTTGACTCCGCGCACGGCATCGGGCGAATTGCTCTCGTCCATTTCCGGGAGCTGATTCCAATAGCGTTTGGGCATGAAGTTCATGCGACATCGGGGATTATACCGCGCCTCGATAGCTACCGTATCATAGAAATGCTTCCACAGCGCACGGAAATACAGCTCCTCGTCCCCCGCCTGCGGCTGCTCGAAGCCGTCCAACGGGATAATCATTTTCTGCCTGTTATGCCAGACGAGCGCCTGAGAATGGGTCTTGTCATATATGAGAAACGATTCGTTCGGATATCTGTCGCAAAAATGCGGTGCAAGCAGAGGCAGGACAGAATTTTTCGGCTCGATAATCGAAGTTAGGGTGTTATCCTCGCTGATGCTGAAGCGGACAAAGCCGGTATATTTATGGCTCTCCTGCTTGAGGGCACGGACGGCTTTCGTCAGGTGCGAAACGGTATCGTCGGCGAGCATACGCATGACGCCCGCACCGTAGTGCATCGCCATATGCACAAAATCATTGATGAGCGTTCCCCTGTCCTCAACGCAGGTCAGGTACCCGAGCCGCACGGCGTTCCAGACATCGGCGCTGACATTTTTGAGCCCGCGACGGACTCTGTCCGCCTTTTGCGGGTCGGTGTCAACGGTTTTGCACGCGAAGAGAGTCGGCACGAACTCATCCTCCGCGACTATAGAACACGGCAGTTCGCGGCACTCAAAGCTCTCAAAAACAGCAGTCAGAAGTCCCTCGAACGAGCCGTCATATACATATGTTACATCTGACCGTGCAGACATTGTACAACATCCTCTCTTGTTATCCTGTTGTCGAACAGGCTCAGCTGTTCGCCCTGCATATTCGGCAAAAGCGACTGACATCGCTCGGAAATTAACGAGCCGAGGACTCTGTCGGGATTGACATTGAGCCCAGCCAGGTGCTTACCCTTGCAGGTTATGAAATATTGGGCGCGTTTGAGCACCACGCCGAGTTTTTTGAGGTCTTCAAAGCTCAATGGTGAGACACGCCGAGCCGCCAAAATTCGCTGAACGCTGCGCACGCCGACGCCGGGTATTCTCAGCAGTTCTTCCTTTGTTGCGCGGTTTATTTCGAGCGGGAACAGCTCCATATGATTGAGCGCCCAGTTGCATTTCGGGTCAACATAGGGATTTAAGAACGGGTGCTTCTCATCGAGAAGTTCATTAGCGTCGAAGCCGTAATAGCGCAAAAGCCAATCCGCCTGATAGAGTCTGTGCTCGCGCAGAAGCGGCGGCTCAGTTGTTTTCGCGGGCAGAAGCGGGTTCTCGACGACCGGGATATACGCCGAATAGAACACGCGCTTGAGCTTGTATTTTTTATAGAGCGCAGCGGAGAGCGACATTATCTGATAGTCGCTGTCGGGCGTTGCGCCGACTATCAATTGAGTGCTCTGACCGCCGGAGGCGAAGCGCGGCGCGTGCTTATATCGGACAAGCTCCGCTGAGCTCTCTTTTATCTTATTTGTAATGAGCCCCATCGGGCGGAGTATCGACTCCTTTGTTTTGTCCGGCGCGAGAGTTTGCAGGCTGTTGTTCGACGGCAGCTCAATATTGACGCTCATTCTGTCTGCGAGCATGCCGAGACGGGTTATCAGCGCGTTATCCGCGCCCGGGATCGCCTTGGCGTGGATATATCCGCCGAATTTGTATTCTTCGCGCAGGATGCGCAGGGTCTCAATCATGCGCTCGCAGGTATAATCCGGACTGCCGACGACAGCGGACGAGAGAAAAAGCCCCTCGATATAATTGCGGCGATAAAAATTCATCGTCAGCTCCGCAAGCTCGCGCGGCGAAAAGGTCGCACGGCGGACATCGTTGGAGACGCGGTTGACGCAATATTTGCAGTCAAAGACACAGGCGTTGCTCATAAGGACTTTCAGCAGGGATATGCATCTGCCGTCTGCCGCGAAGCTGTGGCATATGCCGCATGAGGCGGCGTTGCCTATCCCCTCGCCGCCAGAGGATCTGTCCGTTCCGCTGCTCGTGCAGGCGACATCATATTTCGCCGAATCGGAAAGTATCTCCAGCTTGTCAAACAGATCCACATTCTCACCAGATTTCAAACATTTGTTCGTATGTATTATACATCAGAACATTTGTTTGTGTCAAGGGCTGATATAAAAAATATCGGCCGCACCTAAACTTCGGGCACAGCCGATATTTTTTTACAGAATGATGCAGATGAGTCCGCTGCATCCCTCGTTGATGACTTTTTCGAGCGTCTCCTGCAGTTTCATGCGCGCCGCGGTGGGCATACGGTAGAGCTTGTTGTGCAGTCCCTCGTTAACGAGCTCATGCAGGGACTTGCCGAAGATATTCGACTCCCATATCTTTGTCGGATCCTCCTCAAACTCCTTGAGCATATAGTTGACAAGTTCTTCGGACTGGGACTCCGAGCCGACTATCGGCGCGACCTCTGTTGTTATATTCGCCTTCATCATGTGTATCGACGGAGCGGAGGCGCGCAGGCGCACGCCGTATCTGCCGCCCTGGCGCATTATCTCCGGCTCTTCGAGGCTCAGTTCATCGAGCGACGGCATGACTATTCCGTAGCCCGTCGCTTCGACCTCATCAAGCGCACCCTTGAGCCGCTCATATTCGCGGCGCACGGCGGCGAGTTCGCGCATACAGCTCATCAGATCCTGCTCGCCGGAGATTTCGAGCCCTGTCTCCTCGGCGAGTATTTTATAGAAGAGACTGCCGTCTATCTGCGCCTCTATCCGCGCCGCGCCGCAGGACAGATCCATCTTCGCTATCTTTGCGCCCGTCACATATTCGCACGAGCAGATATCCTCGGCGAGGTGTTTTACGTCGCGGAGGGTGCGGAGATTCTGCGCCGCTTCGCTCACGGCGCTGCAAAGTCCCGACCGCAGCCAATGATCGCGGCTGAGAGTCATAGCCCAACCCGGCAGACCGACGCTGACTTCTTTGACGGGGAACTCGAAGAGCACCTGAGTGAGAATCTCTTTTATCTCCTCTTCGCCTATCTTGAGGCAGTTCACGGGCATGACGGGCACGCCGTATTTATCGGTCAGCGACGCCGCCATATTTTTGACTTCGTCGGACTCGGGATTCGTGCTGTTCAAGAGGACAACAAACGGCTTTTTGAGACCTTTTAGCTCAGATATTACCCTGCCTTCGGCTTCTTCGTATTCGCTGCGCGGAATCTCGCTTATCGAGCCGTCGGTCGTTATGACAAGACCTATTGTCGAATGTTCGCTGATGACCTTCTGCGTGCCTATCTCCGCCGCCATATTGAACGGTATCTCATGCTCGAACCACGGGGTTTTTACCATTCGCGGACTCTCGCCCTCGATATAGCCGAGGGAGCTCGGGACGATATATCCCACGCAGTCTATGAGCCGCACGCGGAATGTCGCCTCCGATTGGAGCGATATCTCGACCGCGTTTTCGGGAATGAATTTCGGCTCGGTGGTCATTATTGTGCGCCCCGCCGCGGACTGCGGGAGCTCATCGGTCGCGCGGTCGCGCACGCTCTGGCTCTCGATATTCGGCAGAACGAGGGCATCCATGAAACGCTTTATAAATGTTGATTTTCCGGTTCTGACAGGGCCGACAACGCCGATATAAATATCGCCCTGAGTGCGCTTTGCAATGTCGCTGTAAATATTTCTCTCCTGCACGGTTATCCCTCCTCAGACTCCGGGTATCAGCAGCATGCATTTCTGCGCCACCGTTTCGCCCGTTATGCCGTTTTCCTGCTCCACCGCTTCGACGGTCGTGTTATACCGCCTCGCGATATCCCATATCTCCTCGCCCGCATCCGCAAAATAGACCGTCAGCGCGGCGCCGCCCGTCTTTTTGCCGTCGGAATCGGAGCATTCTATAGAAGTGACGGTCTTGCGGCGGACGCTGTCGAAGATACAGCCGGAGATATTCATCTCGACCCTGACATCGGCGCTTCCCGAAGCGCAGGCGGCACTCGCGGCGGTTATCTCGATACACGGCGAGCATCTGAGATCGCCGCACTTTCTGACTGCTCGGCGATATTCGTAGTTCGTCTGCCGCTGGGCGTAGCAGGGCTGGGATTCGGCATCGGTATAGAGAAAATGGAGCGTCAGTTCGCCGGAGATTATTATTCCGTCGGAGTCCTGCGCCACGCTCTTGGATAAGTCGGAGCACCAGAGAGCCAAAATCTGCCTCGCCTCCGGCAGATCCTGCGTGCTGCGGCAGGTGAAAGTATCGTTGAATTTATCGGCGATGACCGCAAAATCGGCATTGCGGCTCTTTGTTTCAAGGTCGCAGCAGACGGAATAGGCGTCGGTGACGGTCGGAAAGCTCAGCTCGCGATAGGCCTTGACTCCCGCGCCGACGCGCGCGCTGATATCAATCAGTCTGTTGTCGCCCGCCTGATCGGCTTTCGGCAGAACTTCGAGCGAAGTGACGGGCAGGCAGACGCAGCAGGTGCAGTCCTCGTCAATGCCATCGAGATTTATTATCTGGCTTATCGGCATGGAATGGCCGAAGCTGAATATCTCGCCGCCCTCGCCGCAGCAGACTGCGCTGACGGTGAGTTCGCCTTTGACGAGCAGTTTGTTGCTGATGACTTTTATCTCCTGCGCGAGCGCCGCCGCCTGCGCGCTCAGCACGCAGGACACAGCCGGGTCGCCGTCGGGCAGAGGCACGGTCTCGCTCATCGGGAACGCGGTCTCGGTACAGGCGACGAGGCTCGCGATGCGGCTGTCGCAGCTTCTGAGCTGGATCCCCGCGCCTTCGGCTCCGGTTATTATCTCCTCTTCTTTTACTCCGGATATGCCGAACGCCACGCTGACCACGGCATGGATATCGAGCCTGCGCGGGCTGACGGCGCGGCAGTTGGCATACTGAGTATAGGCGCGCACATTCACGCAGCAGTTTTCATCAGCGCCCTTGAGATCGGCGTATTTTGAAAACGGATATGTCTGCTCGAAGCAGCAGACCGTCCCCTGCTCGTCGGCATAGATGACGCACACGCCGGCTGAACCGTCCGCCGTCGCTCTGTCGCCCGCGGTCTGGACTGCAGTTATGCGCGGAGTGACAAGACATTTGAGCACGCGCCTGATATCCGGGCAATAATCCGGCAGGGTTATATCGGCATCTATTGGCTGTTCCGCAGTGCAGCTGCCGAGCGTCTCTTCGACACCGACCGACTGCGTTATAACGTTGATTTGCATCGCATTCCTCTCCTTAACAGAAAATGTCAATGCATTTATATTCCGCCCATGTCCCGCGTATGATAAAAACCTGTGCGGTGTTTCTAAAAGCACTTTAGCACTCATTCAATTAGAGTGCTAAGTATTTACAATTTGTTCACATATCACTGTATTCTTTTTTAACAAAGCAGGGGTACTATATAATCAAACGAAGGGAGCGAGAGCCCCCGGAGAAGAAAGAGAGTGAGTCCGATGGAAATCGGAGAGCAGTCAGACAAATAAAAACAACCACTTCAATATGAATAGCAATAAACAACAAACGGAGGAATCAATTATGTTTGAACTTACACCTTATGAACGCAGACATCAGCGTGCACTCTTTAATCCTTTCAGAGATA
The DNA here is from genome assembly GCA_002438685.1 of Ruminococcaceae bacterium UBA6392. Lineage (GTDB taxonomy): Bacteria > Bacillota > Clostridia > Oscillospirales > Acutalibacteraceae > CAG-177. Next base: position 9,487 of record DJQG01000118.1, read on the forward strand.
TGGAAAACTTCGAGAAGAACTTCTGGGGCGACATGACCGCAACAGACTTCAAGACCGATATAAAGGACAACGGCAAGGAATATGTGCTCGAGGCAGAGCTGCCCGGATTCAAGAAGGAAGACATTCACG
>DJQG01000037.1:0-920 GCA_002438685.1 Ruminococcaceae bacterium UBA6392
GATACCGACGCTCGACGAAGTAAAATCATTTCTCGAAAAACGCGGCGAAAATCTGCTGTGAAGCTCTATAATCTATCCGGAATGCTTCGGCGTTCCGGATTTTTTATATTTTGACATCGGTGGTATAATAATATTCGGAGCGCACCGCGCTATCAAACAAAAAGGCGGAAGCCTATGACAAAACTCAGCTCAAAAACAAAAGGTGTTTTCTATATAATTTTGGCGGCGTTCGGCTTTTCGCTGATGTCGATGTTCGTCAAGCTCGCGGGAGAGCTGCCCTCATTTCAGAAGGCGTTTTTCAGGAATTTTATCGCGCTGATTTTTATTTTTATCATGATGCTGCGCGATAAAACAGGATTCGTGCCCGCGAAAAAGAATATCCCCGATCTTTTCGGGCGCTGTTTTTTCGGCACTCTCGGCATGCTGTGCAATTTCTATGCGATAGGCAAACTCAACCTGTCGGATGCGAATATGCTCAACAAACTGTCGCCGTTTTTTGCGATAATATTTTCTGTAATTCTGCTTAAAGAGCGCCCGAGCATAGTTCAGATAGCGGGTGTGAGCGTTGCGTTTGCGGGCAGCATGTGCATCATAAAGCCGGGGTTTGACAATCCAGAAGTGCTCGCGGCTGTCGCAGGACTTCTCGGCGGAGCGGGCGCGGGAATAGCCTATACTTTTGTGCGTCGCCTCGGTTCAAGAAAAGAGGACAGCAAGCGAATAATCTTCTGGTTCTCTGCGTTTTCGTGTGCGCTGTGCCTGCCGTTTATGATAGCGGGCTACAAGCATATGAGTGCTATGCAGCTTATTTATCTTATCCTCGCGGGTACTTTCGCCTGCGTCGGTCAGATAGGGATAACGCGGGCGTATATTTGCGCGCCGGCGAAGGAGATATCGGTCTATGACTACACGCAGGTGCTCTT
>DJQG01000037.1:1032-12325 GCA_002438685.1 Ruminococcaceae bacterium UBA6392
TATATAACAAGCGCAGAACGGCATAAAAACAGAGCAGATCATCGTATAACCGGTGACCTGCTTTTTAAATTTATTCCGAAAATTCCGCGATGACTGCGAGAAAAACTTCGCCGTAGCGCTGTGATTTTGCCTGACCGACTCCGGAGACTTCCATGAACTCATCCTGCGTTTTCGGCTTGATGCGGCACATATCGATGAGTGTCGCGTCGGTGAAAACGACATAGGCGGGTATGCTCTGGCGCATGGCGAGACTTTTTCGCAGATCCTTGAGCGCGGCGAGTAGCTTTTCGTCCGCCGGCGGGAGCGGCGCGTCTTTTGCGGCGGAGGTTTTCTTTTTCTGCGGAATTTCGAGCATCATTCGCAGCGTCTCCTGACCCGCCAGGACTTCGCGGCTCTTCATCGCAAGTTTGAGTATCGGGTATTCGTCGCCCTGCGCGATCATGTATCCGTTCTCGCAGAGATGGTCGATGATGTCACGCAGCCGCTTTTCGGGGCAGTCCGCCATTATGCCGTAGGTTGATTGTCTGCTCAGCCCGGCGGATATCAGCCGCTCGTTTTTGCTTCCGCGCAGGACATCGCAAATTACTTTTTTGCCGTATCGCTGACCCGTCCGCGCAACGCATGACATTATCTTCTGCGCGTCGATTGTAATATCCGTGTTCTCGTGATTCGAGAGGCAGTTGGAGCATTTTTCACACCGCTCGGGACTCTTATCGCCGAAATATTCGAGTATGAATTTGCGCAGGCATTTGTGCGTCGTGCAGTAAAAAGTCATCTGCTTGAGCCGCTCTCTGTCGCGCTGTCTGACCTCCTCCTGCTCGTCCTCGGTGAGGTCGGGGTTCGGCTCGGAGTTGTTTATTAAGAACTGATTCGTCCGCACATCCTTTGCGCTGTAGAGCAGAATGCAGTCCGCATTCCTGCCGTCGCGCCCGGCGCGTCCCGCCTCCTGATAGTAGCTCTCCATATTTTTCGGCATATTGTAGTGGATGACGAACGAGACATTCGATTTGTCTATCCCCATGCCGAAGGCGTTTGTGGCGACCATTATTGAGGCACGGTCATAGACAAAATCGTCCTGGTTGCGCCTGCGCTCATTTTCATCAAGCCCCGCGTGGTAGCGCGTCGCGGCGAATCCGTTCTTTTGAAGCAGTTCGCACACTTCCTCGACCGCCTTGCGCGTCGAGCAATAAACTATGCCGGATTCGCTCTTTCGCTCTTTTATCAGCTTCATCAGCGCGATCGATTTGTTCTTCGGCTGCATGACGGAAAAGAACAGGTTAGGTCGGTCGAAGCCCGTTGTGACAACGAGCGGGGAGACGAGTTTGAGAAGAGCTTTTATGTCATCTCTGACGGCTCCCGTGGCGGTTGCTGTAAACGCGCCGACAACGGGACGGGAGTTAAGAGCATCGATAAAATCCGGGATTTTCAGATAGCTTGGGCGAAAATCCTGACCCCATTGCGAGACGCAGTGAGCCTCATCGACCGCGACCATGGATATGTCGAGATTGCGGCATATTCCGAGAAAAGCGGGCGCACAGAGCCGCTCCGGCGCGACATAAATTATTTTATATTTGCCGCTCTCCGTGTTTTGCAGCACTTTCATATACTGCGCATGGGTCAGTGAGCTGTTTATGTATGCGGCGGCGACGCCCGACTGGACGAGCGCGCTGACCTGATCTTTCATCAGTGAGATGAGCGGGGAGACGACAATAGTGATGCCGTCAAACATGAGCGCGGGCACCTGATAGCATATCGACTTCCCGGCACCCGTGGGCATGATGCCGAGAACATCGCGCCCGCCGAGCAGGCTGTCCGTTATTCTGTCCTGCCCCTCGCGGAAAGAATCGTGACCGAAATATTCTTTTAGTACGCTGAGCTTGTCTCTCACCGTTTGCACCTCAATAGAAATATTTATAAATTAATTATACTCTGCGGCGCGAAAAACATCAAGTAATACACGGACAAAAGAAAAAACGGCGGCACCGAAAATTCGATACCGCCGACTGAAATATTACTGTTCTACTGTTTCAAAAAATGCTTTTGTGAGCATCTTGTTCTTGAGAATATCCTTTGTACAGTCGCGCAGGGCTGTTCCGAAGCCTATCGGGTCGTTTTTGTAAGCGAGCTTCATTGAGGGCTTGAGCGTAATCTTTTGGACGCCCCAAATCATACAGAGAAACTCGTTGTTGCGCGCATAGACGGCGAGAACGGGGTCCATATAGCCGTAACCGGTGAAGTTCATGTACGCGTCTGTGATAACGATTCCGTCGAAGCCCCACTCGTTTCTGAGCAGGTCAACGAGCAGCTCGGGCGTGCCGCCGCACCATGTTGTGCCGAGACGGTTAAATGCGCTCATTATACCCTTTGCGCCGCCCTCCTTGACGGCTACTTCAAACGGCTTGCAATAGATCTCTCTTATCGCCTGTTCGTTTGACCAGACATGGATGCCCATTCGCGCAGTTTCCTGGTCGTTGAGGGCAAAGTGCTTGACTGTCACAAGCAGATTTTCGCTCTGAGCGCCGCGGGTGAATGCCGCCGCCATTTTGCCGGAGAGAAGCGGATCCTCCGAATAATATTCGAAGTTTCTGCCGCCCATCGGGCTGCGGTGCATGTTGCACGCGGGGGCGTAGATATAATCCGTGCCGAGCAGTACAGCCTCTTTGCCTATTGCCGCGCCCATAGCCTCAATGAGCTCGTCGTTCCAGGTCTGCGCGCAGACGGTCTCCGTAGGATAAGCAATTCCGGCATTTTTATAGAGTATTCCGCCGGGACCCTTGACGTTGGCGGTTCCGTCATTGTCGTAGGTAGAGGGGATGCCGTACTTTTCATTGGAGGGCGACCGGTAGCCGCAATCGCCGATGAGCTCTATCATCTCGTTTACCGTTAGCTGATCGAGGAATTTGTCCCAGAGACTCTCGTCGCGGTAGACATCCTGAAGAGTTATCACTCCGTCCTCGTAGATGGCACCCGTTATGGGAGCGGTGCCCCCGGTAGTGGGTTCGGGGCGATTGTCGGAGTCTTTGATACTGTCGGCGCTTTTTCTCTCTTCGGGAGTGGGGTATGTGCCCTCAGCATCAGATCGGGACATATATGTTATGTCGCCTTTTGCGCAGTCAAACAGATTCTGTATTGCTGTTCCGGTGGTTGGGTCATTCTTGATATCCTGCCCGGCGAGGTTGAAGCTGCGGCTCATGCCGTCGGCTTCGTTTTTGACATCTCGCGCAGCAAAGATGCGGTAGCTGCCCGCGCTCAGAACATAACAGCCCTTGACGGTGTCATAGGATGACATGCCGTAGGTGTCGAAGGAGACTGTAACGGTCTCGCTCTCTCCCGGAGCGAGCTCCTTAGTCTTTGCGTATCCGGCGAGCACCTTTTCTGCCTTTTCTATGCCGTCATCAGCGAAATAGGGGGGAGTGAAATAAATCTCAACAACATCCTTGCCGCTGCGTTCGCCGATGTTTTTTACCGTGACATTGACCGTAACGTTGCCGTTTTTGTCGATATCGGCTTTGAAATCCGACCACTCAAAATCTGTATAAGAGAGTCCGTGGCCGAACGGATACTGAACCTTTTCGGGCGCGAAAGTCTCGAAGTATCTGTAGCCGATATATATGCCCTCTTGATATTCGACAAACTTTTCTGTGCTTAACAGGTAACTTGTGCTGCCGAAGTTCTGCGACGATGGGTGATCGGATACATTGTACGCTATTGTGTCGGTGAGTCTGCCGGAGGGGTTGACCTCGCCGGTCAGAGTTTTCGCGACTGCCTTGAATCCGCATTCACCGGGCGCGCCGATATAGAGTGCCGCCTTTATGCTCTCATATTCGTCGAGCCAGCCCAGCTCGGGAGCATTTGAAACATTGAGAATGACTATGCACTTCTTGAAATTTGAGGTAACATAGTCGACCATTGCCTTTTCCGTGTCCTTGAGCCTGAGATCGGATTCATCGAGATCCTCGGATTCAAGTCCCGCGCGGCCGATGAATATAATCGCAGTGTCGGAGTATTTCTTTGCCGCTTTGAGAGTACGGCAGGGAATATCCTCGACGGGCATCTCGATTCGGCTCATCTGTCCGCCTACGAGCTTAACGACCGTCGCCATGAACCCGCCGCTGAATATTTCGCTCCAGTTCATGGAATTTTTCTTTGCATAGCTTGAATAGATCTTGGCAAGCTCTTTGTTGTAGCTTATGCCCGCTTCTTCGAGCGCCGAGTAGAAGCTCGTTGCATTGTCGCCGTTTATGGCGCCGGATCCGCCGCCGCCGTAAAACGGATTAGCGCTTGCAGTTCCGAAAATATTGACCTTCTCGCCCTTGAGAGGAAGAATGTCCTCGTCGTTTTTGAGCAGAACAAGACCTTCTGCCTCGACCTGCTCGGCGGTCTTTTTGGATAGCTCCGTTGCGCTTTCGACACTCTCCGAGAAGGCTACAGTGCCTGTGCCGATGAGCATGACAGCTGAAAGCAGCAGCGCAACGACTCTTTTGATTATTCTTTTCATCATTTACCTCCTTAAATATATAAGGCATAAAAATAATAACGCAGCTTTATTAATTGATTAAATAATAGCAAGACTGAGTTCTTTCTATTAATTTTCGCTATGCCGCTCTTCAAAAAAGCCATTTCGCTGCAAGTGCACAAATGGAGGCAAATCCAATTGCAGCTAAAAGACACCGTGAAAAAAGGTGGAAAAACACGCTGACTTTTCGTTGTTGCGGGATAGACCGACATATAACGTTCCCCATCTACAATTAATAACGCTGCGTTATTAATTGGTAGTATAACATCGCTTGAGGTGCTTTTCAATGTAAATCTTTGCCAAAAAACAAAAAATAATTTATGCACAATATATAAAATCTTGTCGAATGGTCTTACCGGAAAAATAAAAATCAGGGAAACAGCTGCTGAGAGACATCTGCTTCCCTATACATTAATATAACAAAAAAGGCAGCCTGACGACTGCCTTTTGTCTTAGATAGATTATATGAGCTTATTCATGCGACTCGTACTTTTCGTCGAGTCTTTCACGCAGGGCTTTATTCTCATTTTTCAGCTCTTCGAGCTCGTCGAGAATATCATCGCTGCGGGCGCTGCTTTTGAACGAATGTATGAGCACGGTAACAAATGTGACTACGGTCAAAATATAGGTGATAAATATAACCGCGCCGTCATTGTCGATGTCGGGTGCATATTGTATAATCAGATGAAGCGCCAACAACACGACAATCACGATGCCGATAGTTATTTTTTGCCATTTTCTCATATATGGTTCCTTTCTTTTTAAAACTCTGTAGAGTAATCCCATTTTAGGGGACAATAATAGTTTTTATGTGTTAATGAGAACGCGAAGCTTATTTCAAAGACATCAGGGCTACCTACCTCTAAAAGCGAAAAAGTTGAATCCGTGCTTATTTTCCCCTGTATATGGGAATATCTCAACTTCATGTCAATCCATTGCTCATGTATGTTATATTTTCTTACATTTGCATATCCGGATATCATGATGCGTAAATTTTTATATGTTAAACTGTTGTTAGTACCACTAACTACGGTATCTTTAGGTAATTTCCATGTATAGAAAAAGCCGTTTTCGATATCAACTCCCCTTATGCCTAGGTTGTTTGTAACTTCCCGGGTATTAGTAGAGTTTCCGATGGTTTCAGTTTCGGTGTAAAGTGATACACCGACATAGCTATCTTCTTTCTGATCCCAAGAAACGCAATCGGATCCTATAGAAACTGCGTCAACAGACCGAAACAGTGGAGCCTTGAGCCATTTGCAAATACCAATGGCGCAGTAACGACCCTTTTGATTTCTTAAAAAATATGTTACTAAGGTTAGCTCCATATATCCATTCTTTGATGTTTCTTTATTGCTATGGTTACTGTCTGGATCACTTGAATATAAAGTTATAAGATCTTGACGTTGCTCTTGCTGCTCAATTCTATGATATTCATTTTCTGAAATTATGCGTTCTGAACCATTTTCTGATATTTCCAAAATTTGTGTATTGCTTTTCATGCTATCAAATGTGTCGATTTTTTGTGACAAATCTATAACGATAGGGTTATCAGTGGTTACATCTACATCAATTGCTTTAAATATTTCTACAATCTTTTCACGTGCTGAAACCGAATGAACATTGTTCCTGATTTTATTCATTGCCGTCGCATCTATTTTTCCACACTTCACTAATCCTCCATCAATATTTTCTACCACAACCAAATTGGCTATATTAGGTTCAGTTATGGCTGATGCAGAAATCGACAAAGGCACACATAGAAGTATCAGTGCCAAAAGTACAGAACTAATTTTTAGTAAAAATTTTTTCATAATAAAATCCTTTCTTTTTACTTGTGCTTTTTATGTATTGTACTTATAATAGCCTCAGTTGGATTTTATCACCTCCATATGGAAAATATAATTATCAACATAAGAATATCATCTTAATAAATATAAGTCAATATTTTTATCGAACATTTTTTAAATATGTAATTATATACAAGAACACAGTGGAGCGATTGTGCAATATAACAAAAAAGCAGCCCTTCGACTGCCTTTCGTTAAATCTGATTTATTCAGCGACTTTCATCGTCAGCTCGAGTATGCGCCTGACGCTCGTCTCAAGGTCGGCGCGGGTTATCTTGCCGCTTTCAAAAGCGGCTTTCAGCTCATCTGGCTCGCCGTCGCCCATCTTGACATCGTTCCCGGCGAGAACCTCGTCGGAGTGGCTGCTGTGGACGCCCCAGTCTGTTGTGACCATGCCCTTGAAGCCCCACTCATTGCGGAGAATCTCGGTGAGCAGCTCGTAGCTCACCGAAGTGTGGCAGCCGTTGATGAGATTGTAGGAGGACATGATTGTCCACGGGTCGGCCTCTTTGACGCATATCTCAAAGCCGCGCAGATATATCTCTCTGAGCGCGCGCTCGGAGACTCTGGAATCGCATTCAAAGCGGTTCGATTCCCTGTTGTTGCAGGCGAAGTGCTTCACAGATGCGGCGATTTTTTGCGACTGGATGCCGCGCACGTCGGCGGCGCAGCACTTTCCGGCGAGGAGGGGATCCTCGGAAAAATACTCGAAGTTGCGTCCGCACAGGGGATTGCGGTGAATATTCATAGCGGGAGCGAGCCACACTCCGAGGTTGTTCTCTCGCAGCTCCGCTCCGCCCGCCGCGCCGACTTCTTCAATGAGCTCCGTGTTCCAGGTGCAGGCGAGAAGCGTTGCGCAGGGCCATGCCGTGGTGGGTACGCCGGTTGACTCGTTGAGGCGCAGACCAGCAGGTCCGTCCGCAGTCGGAACGGGCGGCACATCGAGGCGCTTCATGCCGCCGAACGCGCCTGTGTTGCAGACTCCGGGCTGATTCTGATGCCCGCCGACAAAGTCGATAAGCTCGTCAACGGTGAACTGCTTTATGAATTCGTCGAGCGTTATATTTTCGCCGACTTCGTCGAACATGATTGTGCCTTTGGGCGCGGTCGCTTCAATGGGTTCGTGTGTGCCGTGGGTGTAAACGGGCTCGCCCATCGGGAGCTTTTCAAAGCTGCCGTCTGCGAGCAGACGCTTTTCGAGCTTGAACGGTCTGCAGAGCGGCTTCGATTCTCTTATGATTATATCCTCGCTCAGCACGAAGTCGTAGCGGAGCTTTTCCGTCGCTCTGACGGAGTTCCCGAGGTAGAACGAATAAGTGCCTTTTTCGAGCACGAACGCGGATTTCTTTATCTTGCCGAGATCGTCGAAGCTCGCCATGTCGCCGATATCAAAGCTCAGCGCGATTGCCTCGGATTCGCCGGGGGAGAGCAGCTTCGTCTTTTTGAACGCGGCGAGCTCTTTTGCGGGTTTGCCGAGCTTGCCCTGCGGCGCGCTGTAATAGAGCTGAACGACCTCTTTGCCGGGTACTTTGCCGATGTTTTTGACCGTCACCGCGGCGACTATCTTTCCGTCGCTCTCGCCGCAGAATGCGCCGCTGAACTCGAAATCGGTGTAAGAGAGACCGAAGCCGAACGGATAGCGAACTTTTTCGGCGGCGCCGGGCACTGTTTCAAAATAGCGGTAGCCGACATATATGTCATCGAAATAATCGAGATGCTCGAAGCCTGTCAGGAACTCCTGCGCGTTCTGATACGAGTCGTATGAGTCGGGGATAGTGTCTGCCAATTTGCCGGAGGGGTTGACATCGCCGCAGATAATGTCGGCAATTGCCATGCCGCCCTCGAGTCCGCCCTGCCAGCCGGAGATTATCGCGCCGACCTTGTCGTTGTCCGCAAAATACTCGCAGTCAACGACTGCGCCGGAGTTGAGGACTATGACCGTGTTCGGGAACGCCGCGGTGACGCGGTCGATGAGGCTCTTCTCTGTGTCCGAAAGGTAGTAGTCGCCGGGGATAGCCTTTCTGTCCACGCCCTCTGCGGAGAAGCGGCTGAGGGTAATTATCGCGATATCCGCATTCGCGGCTGCCTCCGCTATGAGCTCGTCGGGCATATGCGCCTCGGCAACATGCATGCTTGCGAACGTGTCGTAGATTATATCGTCTTTTTCTTTGCAGAAGGACATGGCGTTGACCTTGTCCCATATCTTCTCGATCTGGGCGCGGGTCGGGATGCGCCTGCTCGCTTCCTTGACATATTCTTTGTAGAACTCGACGGTCGGCTTGAACACGCTGACCTTGCCCTCGGCTTCTTTCTGACTGAATCCGTCATAGACATTGCGGGTGTAGGCGCAGAAAACGTCGCCGCTTCCGCCGCCGCCCTTTATGTATTCTATAGTCGCCTTGCCGAAGAGCGCGACTCTTGTTCCGCGCGTGAGCGGCAGAGTGCGGAGCCTGTTTTTGAGCAGAACCATGCCCTCACCGGCGGCTTTTCTTGAGAGTGCCGCGTGCTCGGGCGAGCCCGTGACCTTTCTGCCGTCCGCGCCGAGCGGGATGCAGGGCTGATATCTGAATCTTGCGTATTTGTCCATAGCTGTTCTCCGTTCTTTATTTGAATTTATTTAAGCTCGCCTTGGGTTATCCTGTCAATAAAAATGCATTCCGACTCATACGAATCCGGTTTGTTTTCGTCTATTATTATCAGCCTGCCGCCGCGCTCGTCGCCGTAGGAGTGGTAGCCCGCGCCGGGGCTTTGAACAAGCTTTATGCCGTCGACTTCCATTGTGAAAGTGTTCACATGGTCGTGGCCGAAGAATGCGGCGACTATATCGCCCGTCCTCTTCCAGCTCTCGAATTCGTCGCCATTTTCAAGCGGCGGGCATGGGGATTCGTGAATCTCGCCCTCGAGAAGTGCGCCGTCCGGGACGGAGTAGTGCTGCGCGCCGAGGCTGTATTCGCCGTCCGGGTCTTTTTTGAGTTTTTTGTATTCCTGAATGACGGGGATATGCTGAAACAGCAGAGAGGACACGGCTTTTCCGCCGTTCTGTACCTTGAGCTCGGCGGCGCGCTTTTCGTACCACGATATCTGATCTTTTTTTACAAAGCCGTATCCGGCGTCGTCTATGACATTGAACTCATCGTCCCTGACATAGTCGCCCGAGTCAATGCACCATATGTTCCAGGCGATGCGCTTACCGTCGGAAGATAAAATTGGCAAACTGCAATTCGCGCAGCCGGAGACATCCTCGTCGTTCATCGTGCTCCTGAAATTCTCGTATTCGGCGTAGACGCAAATCTGATTCTCTTTCGCGAGAAACGGCAATTTGGGCTGAGCCTCGGCGTCGTGGTTGCCGAAGACTATGGCGAGTGGAATGTTTTTCTCCGCGATCGGCGCGACTATTTTTTTAATAGTATTGTACATATATTCATATGTGAACTCCTGCCAGTAGCCGCTGATATTGTCGCCGCCGAAAACGACAAGATCGGGATTCGCAATTTCAATGCATCGGCGAATGACGTTTATCGTCTCCTTGCTCTTATTTATCGGTATCTGCCTGTCCTCCTCGTCGTCCATCTCCGGGTCGACCTCGTGGATATCAGTCAGATGCAGAATGCGGAATTTTCCGTCCGCGCCGAAGCGCAGGGGAGCCTGCTTTTCTTTTATATATTTCTTTGAATCCGGCAGTCCTTTTGCCATGCTGTTCCCTCCGATATTTGATACTGAAATTATATACTTGCTTCGACACAGTGTCAATAATTGTGTTGCATTTGCGCAGGCGCGTTGTTTACAGTGCATAATTTAAAAAGTCCGTTTTTGGCAAAAGTGCATATTGCGAAAGCGCCGGAGCGGTGATATAATTTATTTAATAACAGGGGTTTTTAATTTGTAAACGAGGGGCGCACTCTTTGAAAAAGACACTTGATTCCTCAATAGTCAAACTGACGAACTACCGCTCTGTCTGGGGATATATACACAAAAACAAGCAGGCGACCATTCCACAGATAGCGAGGGCGATAGGGCTGAGCCTGCCGACCGTCACGAGGGCGGTCGATTACGGCGTTGCCGAGGGTATTATTAATCCGGACGGCGTTATAGGCGCGGAACGCGGACGCAAGGCGCAGGTATATAAGCTTAACGCGGACTATATGCACTTTCTGCTGATTTATCTCGACTCCGATGTTCTTTCATACAGAATCCATGATTTCAGAAGCCGTACTATCGGCAGCGGAAATATACCGATTTGTGACGAAAAAGTGCTTTCGACGCTTGAAAATCTTGTGATGACAAGCGTTGCGGCCGATCCGCTTATAGCCATGGTGGCAATAGCCGTCACCGGAGTTGTCTGCAATGGCGTTGTTATGGACTCGGCGGCATTCCCGTCGCTCAGCCATATCGATGTTGCAAAGAGGCTGAATGAAAAATTCGGACTGACGATTCTTATTGACAATGACCTGCATGTGGCAACGAATGTGGCAAGAAAATATTCAAATTATCAGGAGGGCATAACCGTCCTCTATGCCTACGGCAAGCGCAAGAGCGGTTCGGGAATAATCGCGAACGGCGAGGTGCTCTGCGGCGCGTCGGGCGCTGCCGGCGAGGTCGAAAACATCCCGCTGCACACTCCGGACATCGAGTCCGAGCGCATAGCTTTTTGCAGCGAACGCCTTCAGGCGATAATCGCGTTGATGAATCCGGGCAGGGTGGTTATATACGAACTCGATGAGGGCATGGATACAGATAAGCTCATAGGATTGATAAAGAGCAAAATGAAGCCGTACCTTCTGCCGGAATTCAAACTGGGGCGCGATTTCTTTGAAGACTGCTTCCTTGGGCTGAGTATCGTGTGTGAGTTGGGAATAAAACGGAGTCTCCAAGAAAGACTTGATTTTTAACTGTGAGGGGAATTTTTGAGGTTCCCCTTATGCCTTGA
>DJQG01000033.1 GCA_002438685.1 Ruminococcaceae bacterium UBA6392
TATCAGGGCGACGGCGACCTCGCCGCTATCGGTACCGCCGAAACCGTTCATTCCGCGACCCGCGGCGAGAACATCACCGTTATCTTCGTCAACAACGCGATTTACGGCATGACAGGCGGTCAGATGGCTCCCACCTCGCTGCCCGGACAGGTCACTCAGACCACGCCTTACGGCAGAGATATTAAGACTGCTGGCTATCCTGTCAGAGTCTGCGAGATGCTCTCCACCCTCGATGGCACCGCCTATGCGGAGCGCGTTTCGGTCGATTGCGTCAAGAATATAAACAAAGCGAAGAAGGCTATCAAAAAGGCTTTCGAGACTCAGATCGCCGGCAAGGGCTTCTCGATAGTTGAAGTTATCTCGGCTTGCCCCACCAACTGGGGACTCTCGCCCGTCGATGCGCTCGGCTGGCTCAGAGAGAATATGCTTCCTTATTATCCGCTCGGCGTTTATAAGGACAAGACAGCAGAGGAGGAAGCAAAATGAAGGATATGAACGCACTTCTCGCCGGATTCGGCGGTCAGGGTATACTTTTCATGGGCAAGGTCATCGCCTATGCGGGACTCACCGACGGCAAGGAAGTTTCATGGCTTCCGTCCTACGGACCCGAGATGAGAGGCGGCACGGCAAACTGCAGCGTCTGCATCTCATCCGACCCCATCTGCTCGCCCCTTGTTGTCACTCCGAATGTGTTCGTCGCGATGAACGGTCCGTCTTATGACAAGTTCATCGACAGCGTCGTTCCCGGCGGAATAGTTATTCTCGACAGCACGCTCGTTGAGCGCGAGGTCAAGAGAGACGATATCACCGTCTGCCTCGTTCCCGCCACTCAGATGGCGGAGGAGCATGGACTCAAGGGTCTTGCAAACATCATTCTTATTGGCAAGCTCATGGAGCAGACCGGCTTCTGCAACCTCGACACCATGTCGAAAGCTATAGCCAAGGTCGTCCCCGCAAGAAAGCAGCATCTTGTTCCCAAGAATGTCGAAGCTATCGAGCTGGGCATGAACTACAAAGACTAAATTAAACATCAAAATCCCGGTAATACATCAAGTGTTACCGGGATTTTTTACAGTGCAAACAAAACGCCGCCTCGCCCGGTTTTTATCTCGGACGAGGCGACGGATTTATTTATTTCTTTTTACATCAGCGATCTGTAAAGCTCTGCAAGCTCAGCAACGCTTGTGTCGCGCGGGTTGCCGGGGCGGCAGGCGTCGTCATATGCGGACTGCGCAAGGAACTCAACATCCTCGGGTTTGACGATTTCTTTGAGGTCGGCGGGGATTCCGACATCCTTTGCAAGCTGTCTGACTGCGTCAACAGCCGCCTTGCGGTATTCGTCAACGCTCATGTTCTCCGTGCCCTCAACGCCCATAGCCTTCGCTATGTCGCGGTATTTTTCGCCGGTCGCGGGTGCGTTGTATTCCATGACGGTCGGCAGGATTATAGCGTTCGCCACGCCGTGCGGGGTGTCATAGAGCGCGCCGAGCGGGTGAGCCATCGAGTGGACTATTCCGAGACCGACATTCGAGAAGCCCATGCCTGCGATGTACTGACCGAGAGCCATGCCCTCGCGTCCCTCGGGTGTATTTTCAACGGCACCGCGAAGCGACTTCGAGATTATCTCGATTGCCTTGAGATGGAACATATCGCTCATCGCCCATGCGCCCTTGGTGATGTAGCCCTCGATAGCGTGGGTCAGAGCGTCCATGCCTGTTGCGGCGGTCAGTCCCCTGGGCATGGAGGACATCATGACGGGATCGACAACGGCGACTACCGGGATGTCGTGAACGTCGACGCAGACCATCTTGCGGTTCTTTTCGGCGTCGGTGATAACATAGTTTATCGTGACCTCTGCCGCAGTGCCCGCAGTGGTCGGAACGGCGATTATCGGAACGCACTTGTTCTTTGTCGGCGCAACGCCCTCAAGGCTCCTGACATCGGCGAACTCGGGGTTCCTGATGATTATGCCTATGGCCTTCGCGGTGTCCATCGAGGAGCCGCCGCCGATAGCTACGATGCAGTCCGCGCCGCTTGCCTTGAACGCCTCAACGCCGGACTGAACATTCTGAATGGTCGGGTTGGGCTTAATTTCACTGAACATCTCGTATGCGATGCCCGCGTCGTCCAGAACATCGGTGACTTTCTTCGATACGCCGAACTTGATGAGGTCGGGGTCGGATGCGACGAAAGCTTTCTTGAAGCCTCTTGCGGTTATCTCTTCGGCAACCGCCTTGACTGCGTCCGCGCCGTGATATGAAGTTTCATTGAGAACGAATCTGTTGTACATAATTTTTACCCTCCCGGATATTTTTTTTGATAAAGCCGTATTGATAAAACTTTATCTTTTCTTTAATCCTATCATCAATTTTTAATCGTATTTTAAAGCCTATTTAAATAAATTGTGAACAAAGGAACCATCCGGGGAAAAAGTGTTGATTTAAACCGTGCCGTTGTCCTGATAATTATGCAGAAGCTTCAGCAGCTCGGCGGCGTGCCGACCCTCGTCAACCGCATATTTTTGAAACATTTCGGCGGCTGCTTTGTCGTCCGAAGTCTCTTTCGCGTATTTTTCAAAGTCGCGCACAAGCTCCGTCGAGTTCTGCCACGCCCTGAGAACTCTGTCGCGCGTGGTTATAACTATCTTTTTATCTTTGCTCATTTTGTCATGTCCTTTCGTTTTTCATTATTATGCCCGATGCGGCATGGAAAAATATCGGCGGAAAGGGTATAAATTTTGCTTTGCGCCGAAAACTATTCTCCGAAAGCCAATTAAAAAGGAGAAACTCATATGCAGCTCACACAGAAAGAAAAGGAATTGCTCAAGGATCTCAAGGGACAGGAGAAGCTCTGCGTCGAGAAATATTCTCAGCATGCCGCGGCGGCAAATGACGAGCAGCTCAGTCAGCTTCTGAACTATCTCGGCGGCGTTGAGCAGAGACACTTAGATATTATCACGAAGATCGACAGCGGCGAGATTCCCCAGCCCGCGGCAGGGGAGGCGGCTCCGAAGAATGATTTCAAGCAGACCTATTCGGTCAGCGAAACGCAGGAAAAGAAGAACGACTGCTATATCTGTTCCGACTTGCTCGCAACAGAAAAGCACGCCTCCGCGCTCTATGACACCTGCATCTTCGAGTTCAAGAACGAACAGCTCAGAACGGTTCTCAACTCCATTCAGCGCGAGGAGCAGGAGCATGGTAAGAAAATATATGACTATATGTCTGCGAACAATATGTATTCGTGATGCAAAAATACCGTCCCTCGGGGCGGTCTTTTACATAAGCTCTTGACCGTCGGGCGCGATTGTGATATCCTTGCAGTGTGAAAAATATAATTTGACGGAGTGAAAGAAATGGCAGTCAGCGCAAACGAAAGCAGAAAAATAATGGAGCGTATCGGCTTCCCGCAGGAGGCTGTAGACACTATCGGCGATTGCACCGAAAGAGTGTCAGAAAATGCGGATTTCAACGCCCTTGTCGATGAGTTCATCGCCCATCCCGAGAACCTCGACAGCGTGCTCGAAAGACTCAGGGCACTCAGCGAACAGCTCGGTGAAAATGAGTATACAATGAATATGTGCCTGCTCCTCGGTGCGTGCCCCGCGCTGCGCGAACGCTATGCCGAAAAGGGCATAGACGAGGCGATATTCTGGAAGGGCATTGAGGATATGCGCTGGAAGCTTCACGAGTGCATGGACTGCGAAGAGGTCTGGGGCACTTTTGTCCCGCATTGGTACAGGGGCTTCTTCGAGATGACTCGCTTCGGACTCGGCAGATTCCAGTTCGAGGAGACGGACTTCGACGCCGATTACTATGAGAAGTGCGGCAACACTCTCAAGCGCGGCGACACGGTCATAAACTTCCATATCCCCTCGGCAGGACCGCTGACCGACGAGAAGAGACTTGATTCATATAAGCAGGCATATAAATTCTTCGGCGGCAAGGACGGCGAGCCCATGGCGTTCGTTTGCGGCTCGTGGCTGCTCTATGGGGGACACAGGGAGTTCCTGCCCGAAAACAGCAACATACTTCGCTTTATGGATGACTTTGATATAATCAGAAGTGCCGACAAAGAGAAGTTCGACGACGGCTGGCGCGTGTTCGGAAAATACAGCGACGAACCCATTGACAACCTGCCCGAGGATACTTCGATAAGGCGCGCATTCAAGCAGAGACTTCAGCAGGGCAAGCCCACGGGCTACGGTTACGGCGTGTTCTTCTTCGACGGCGAAAAGATACTCGGCAAATAACGAAAAATTTAAAAAAATTGTTGACAACCGGCTCGTTTTTTGATATCATAGCTGTTGTCGCACGGGAGTGCGACACATAAGGGCCACTAGCTCAGTTGGTTAGAGCACTCGGCTCATAACCGAATGGTCCGGGGTTCGAGTCCCTGGTGGCCCACCAAGAAGCGCCGATCTTCGGCGCTTCACAAATATAGGGGTATAGCTCAGTTGGTAGAGCAGCGGTCTCCAAAACCGCGTGCCGAGGGTTCAAGTCCTTCTGCCCCTGCCAAGAAAAAGACCAAGTCATATGACTTGGTCTTTTTCAGTGAAATTCGTTCATTCGGAACGAGTGAAATATCTTCGATGTGAAATATTTGCTTCGCAAATGTGAAATACGCCTGCGGCGTGTGAAGAACGAATTTTATTTCACATTGCGACGAAGGAGCAATATTTCACGTTTGCCGTAAGGCAAACATTTCACATCCCGCGTCAGCGGGATATTTCACAGGAGTTATGTTTATAAAAGCGCAAGTAAAGCGGTTTTTAGATATTGTAGAAGCTCAAAGTCTTTTATACAGGACTGCGTGCTTTTTTCAACGAAATAAATCCCTTTCGGGATTTGTGAAATGCCCTACGGGCGTGAAACATGTCTGCGGCGCGTGAAATCGCTGCGGCGGTGAGGGATTTATTTCATTTCACTTGATGCGAAGCATCAAATTTCACAATTTGCAGAGCAAATTATTTCACCGTGAGCGACAGCGAGCGATTTCACTCTTGTTTAGATTAAGTGTTTTGAACCAGAAGCGCGGAGCGTGCCGGGGCGAACCGCCGTGCCGCCGGTGGCGGAGGAAGGCGCGGCTGTGAGGTGAAGAAACAAGGAGCAGTGCGAGCGCTCTATCGTCCTCGCAGCTCCATATCATTCGTTTCCGCCTTTGGCGAAAACTCGTTCATTGCGCGCCTCGTCCTCTCCCAAAAAGGCAATCCTTTTTGGGACCCCGCGTATTATGCGACTATGTTTCTGAGGGGCAACTTCAAGTCCTTCTGCCCCTGCC
>DJQG01000003.1:0-5592 GCA_002438685.1 Ruminococcaceae bacterium UBA6392
TCCGTGCTCTTTCCGTTGCGGATACCTCGGACTACGGCATTCTCCGCCTTATCGTCAACGACCCCAAGTCGGCGGTTGAGGCACTCAGAAGCGAGGGAATGACCGCTTCGGCAACTCAGGTTCTCGGCATAATCATTCCCGATGAGCCCGGCGGACTTGCGCGCGCTATCAAGGTGCTTTCTGATGCACAGATAAGCGTTGAATATGCCTATGCGTTCATCACGCCTTCGGTCGGCAACGCCTATGTTATCATCAGAGTCGAGGATAACGACAAGGCTGCCGAGATACTCAAGGGCGCAGGAATCGAGCTCATTGAGCAGGATGATATCTTCGAGAAATAAAGATTTTTTAACGCCTCTGACCGAAAATCAGGGGCGTTTGCATTTTAAAAGACAGGATTAGAATTGATGAACAACAGTCAAATTATTTCTATTGCCATGGCGCAGTCCGCAACAGACCTCGGATGTGTGCCGGAAGACTTTATAAAAGACAAAAATATCATTGTCGAATCAACAACAAGCCAGAATGCGCGAAAATATTTGAGGCTTCCGTTTATATGTGACCTTGTGTCATACGGAAACAACATTGTAGCGTCCGTCGACTTGAAATATAAGGACATTGTGGAGCAGTATATAAACAGATTTGCGCCGGAGCACTGCTTTGAAACACCGAATATGCATATTCTAAACGATGCTTTTCAGGCGCACGGTATACGGGTTTGCTTCATGGCTGAATATTTTCTGCCGCGTATGGAGTCGCTTCATGAACTGCCATGCCAATATGACCTCAAGGTTATGTATCCGAATGACTTCAAGGATTTATATCTACCGCAGTGGAGCAACGCTCTGTGCACCGACAGAAAAGATTTAGATGTGCTGTGCGTCGGTGCATACGACGGCAATACTTTGATAGGGCTTGCAGGAGCTTCTGCGGACTGCAACACGATGTGGCAGATAGGAGTCGATGTTCTGCCGGAATATCGCAGGCAAGGCATAGCCGGCGCGCTGACCAGCAGACTGGCACTGGAGATTATAAAACGCGGCAAAGTCCCGTTTTACTGCTGTGCATGGTCAAATATCAAATCTGCTGGAAACGCAATAAAAAGCGGATTCAGACCCGCATGGGCAGAACTTACCGTTAAGCCCGCCAATTTTGTAGATAAGCTTAACGGGATAAAAACCGAATAAAATCAGCAAAAATGTCCTCGCGGAGATGCTGCGGGGACATTGGTATTTTTCGGGACAAAACCTCATATTATTAGATAAAATAATGGAGGTAAAATACTATGGACATAAACGCGGCGGCAAAGGAATACGGAAACGGTGTTATAACTTCACTGAAAAAGAACCGAAGAATACTTATTATGATGCTGCTTTTTGCGGCGGGAATGATAATAGGTGCGGTTTCGCTGAAAAAGGCTGACGGCTATCTTTCAGGCGCATTTTCGGATATGTTTTCAGTTTATATAAGATCAAAAGGCAGCCAGTCTCTCGGTATGAATTTTATAAATTCGCTGGCTGTCAACGCTGCATTTATGCTCGCGGCATTTGTATTCGGGCTATGTGCGGTCGGGCTGCCGCTGATATGTATTCTGCCCATAATACGTGGAGTGGGGATAGGTATGCTGTCGGGCTATCTATACTCGAATTTTGCTCTGCGCGGGCTCGGATACTGCGTTTTGGTGATATATCCGGGGCTTATACCGGCTATTTTTGCGCTTCTGCTCGCTTGCAGTGCAGGAATAAATTCGTCATATGAAATGCTCCTCTCACTTTCTTCAGCTAAAGCACAAAGAGGGGAGGGGAGCATAAAAATTTACTGTATGCGTTTTTTGATAATATGTATTCTTATAGTTCTTGCTGCGGTAACCGATGCCGCCACAAGCAGACTTTTTTGCAGGCTGTTCAGCTTTTAATTTTCATCAGAATCAGAATCCGGCTTTTTGCGGTTGATTTTGACTTTATTAAGCGGGTTAGAGTCAACGGCGCTGCGCAATTGTTCATCGACAACATGTGTATAAATTTCAGTAGTCGCCAGATTTTCATGGCCAAGAATCTCTTTTAATTGCAGCACATCAACATGTCCGTATTGATACATAAGCGTAGCAGCTGTATGTCTTAGTTTGTGAGTTGAAAATCCCTGACCGCTGAGTCCGGATTTTTCAAGATATTCGTCAACTATATGCTGAACCGTTTTGGGGCTGATCCTGGTCTTGCGGTTGCTCAGAAACAGCGCTTCTTTGTCTTTCACGCCGTCAACCGGGCGCACTTTCATATAGTCTTTTATCGCGCTTACACACGCATCGTTGAGATAAACCGTGCGTTGCTTATTTCCTTTTCCTGTTATTATAATTGTATTATCCGGTTTTATATCAGAATAATTGATTGAAACAAGCTCCGAAAGACGCATCCCGCAGTTCATAAAAAGAACTAAAATGCAATAATCGCGCTCTTTATTTTTACCGTCTACGGATTCAAGCAAACTCACAGCCTGTTCAAGAGACAGATATTTTGGCAGCGATTTCTTTATTTTCGGCGACTCCAAATCCTGCATAGGATTCTCGTCAATGTAGCCCTGAACCTTTAAATAGCGATAAAAGCGTTTGATAGAAACGACTTTGCGGGCTCTGGCAGCCGTATCATTGCCGCGCTCGGCACGACAGTATTCCAAAAAGCCATACGCGGTCGGTATACGGGCAAGCGAGATAAAATCGATATCAAGCTTTGAAATATCAATTTCATCTATAGGAGTGTTTTTATACTGCGAAAGGTTTTCCTGTTTGAGCATGTACGCAAAGAAAAGCCGAAGATCCGAGGCGTACTCGCAGACAGTAAGCTGTGATTTGCCTTTGACACTCGACAGATAATTAAGATAGTCCCGCACCAATCGCGGCAGGCATACAAAATCCTCAGGTTTCATACGGAATCTTAAAATAAAGAACATACTTATAAACACACTTACTTTTCGTATTTAAAGTCCCCTAAATTATACAAAACATTTATTTTGTATAATTTATTCTGTATTTTAAGGTGAACCTCCCTTCTGATACAAAAATCAGAACTCTATCTCAAACAACCGTTTAGTATTCTCGGTTGCGGTATCGACAAGCATCTGCACATCGATATTTTTTATATTCGCTATCGTCTGCGCAGAATACGCAATCATATCAGACGAGCATCTGGTTCCTCTGAGCGGCACCGGCGCCATATAAGGACAGTCGGTTTCAAGCAAGATTCTGCTGATATCAGTTGCCGCTGCGACCGCAACCGGTTTCTTCGCGTTCTTGAAAGTAACTGCTCCGCCGAGTCCGATATACATTCCGAGTTTCAGAACTTCCTGAGCCATTTCAACGCTGCCGGAAAAACAATGAACTACGCCTTTGGGTTTGTATTTTTTGAGCAAAGTCATTGTGTCCTCGTGCGCTTCCCTGTCGTGGATTATAACAGGCAGATCGAGCTCTTTTGAAAGTCTCAGCTGAAGCTCGAAAATCTCTTTTTGAAGCTCTCTTGGCGAGAAATCATAGTGATAATCGAGCCCAATCTCCCCTATTGCGACGCATTTTTTCTTTTTTGTGAAATCAATTATTTTTTGTTCTATTTCGCCAATGCCAGCACTTTTTAATTCTTTTTCAACCTCATGCGGGTGAATTCCGCACGCACACCAGAAAAAAGGATATTTTTCAGAAAGCTCCGCAGATGTTGCGGAGCTTTTCAGGTCACTTGCACAGTTTATAACAGCGCAAACGCCCTTTGACGGCAAGGACGCTATCAATTCGTCCCTGTCGCCGTCAAACTGTTCGTCGTCGTAATGGGCGTGGCTGTCAAAAATATTGTTTATCATCTTATCTTTGCTCCGACCGGGATATCGTCAACAAAAATCACCTTGACATCATCGCCTGCACAGTCAGCCGCGAGAATCATTCCGCAGCTTTCAACGCCGCAGAGCTTTGCAGGCTTGAGGTTTGACACAAGGATTATATTGTGTCCGACAAGATCCTCGGGCTTGTACCACTTGGCAATTCCAGAAGCAACAGTGCGCAGTCCGCTGCCGTCGTCGATAGTCAGTTCAAGGAGCTTCTTTGCGCGTTTTACGGGCACGCAATCCTTAATTTTTGCAATCTTGAGCTCGACTTTTGCAAAGTCGTCAATGCCTATCATTGCGACTCCGGGAATCTCTTCTTTCTTCTCTTCGAGCGTCGCTTCGGAGACGGAAGTCTCCTTCTCTATCTCTTCAAGCATCTTTTCTGCGTCGATTCTGTTGAACAGCGGAGTTGCCGTTCCGACATGTCCGCCAGCCTTGAGTGCACCAAAGGACTGGATGCTCTCATAAGAAGATATATCCGTGTTGAGCTGCTCAAGAATCTTGTCAGAAGTATCGGGCATAAAAGGCTTGAGCTGAACAGCAATTATTCTGATGCTCTCAAGGAGATTATAAAGCACCGTGCCGAGCCTTGCACGCTTATCTTCATCCTTTGCGAGCAGCCACGGAGTCGTCTCGTCGATATATTTGTTGCTGCGTCTTGCCGCGCTGAAAATAGCCTCAAGCGCATCCGCAACATGGAAATCATCCATGCATTTGTCAACCGTCTTTACGCTGCCGAGAACGGTGCTTTTGAGATCCTCGTCGACCTCTTCCGTAGCTTCCGGAGCAAGTATCTCGCCGCCGAAATATTTATTTGACATTGCAATGGTTCTGTTGACAAGGTTGCCGAGCGTGTTTGCAAGCTCGGAATTGTAGCGCTCGATTATAGTGGTATAAGTAATCGAGCCGTCAGCGGCATAAGGCATCTCGGAGAGCAGATAATATCTGATAGCATCAACGCCGAAATGTCTCACGAGGTCGTCCGCGTATATGACATTGCCCTTGGATTTTGACATCTTGTCCGTTCCAAAGAGCAGCCACGGGTGACCGAATACTTTCTTGGGCAGTTCAAGACCGAGAGCCATGAGCATAATCGGCCAATAAATTGTGTGGAAACGAAGAATATCCTTGCCGATTATATGCGCGTCCGCCGGCCAATATTTATTGAACAGCTCGGAGCTGCCGTCGGGATCATAACCGAGGGCGGTGATATAGTTCGAAAGCGCATCTATCCAGACATAGATGACATGCTTGTCATCGAAGTCGACCGGAACGCCCCATTTGAAAGACGAACGTGAAACGCAGAGATCCTGGATACCGGGCTTTATGAAATTGTTGACCATTTCCTTTTTGCGGGATTCCGGCTGAATAAACTCCGGATGATCCTCGATGTGCTTCATCAGACGGTCCACGTATTTGGTCATTTTGAAGAAATACGCCTCTTCCTTTGCCTGCTGGACCGGTCTGCCGCAGTCGGGGCACTTGCCGTCCACCAGCTNNACTTTGACATTCTGAGGAAATATGCCTCTTCCTTTGTCGGGACGAGCTCACTGCCGCAGTCCGGGCACTTACCGTCAATGACCTGGGACTCGGTGAAGAAGCTCTCGCAGGGCACGCAGTACATGCCTTCGTACTCGCTCTTATAGATATCGCCCTGGTCATAAAGCTTGCGGAATATCTTCTGAACTACCTTTTCATGGTAATCATCGGTAGTTCTGATAAACTTGTCAT
>DJQG01000003.1:5637-18645 GCA_002438685.1 Ruminococcaceae bacterium UBA6392
GATCACAGATACCGCGTATCTCACCTGCAACTTTGTCAACATATTCTTTTGGGGATACGCCTGCATTCTTGGCATACTCCTCTATCTTCTGACCGTGTTCATCGGTACCGGTAAGGAAAAACACATCATATCCCTGCATTCGCTTATACCTGGCTATGGCATCGGTGAGAACTATCTCATAGGAATTGCCTATGTGAGGTTTGCGCGATGTATAAGCAATCGCAGTTGTGATGTAATACTTTTCTTTGGACATGATTTGTTTTCCTCCTCGTATGTAAGTAAATACCTATATATTATACCATCTTTTTTATATTTTACAAGACAAAACCGTGCCTTGCGGCACGGTCATCGCGTTTTCTTTTTCATGTTTGCGGCAAGTATGCCTCCGACACAGGCGCATACGGCTGCAACCGCTGCCGCAATCGCCGTTTTTATGCCAACACTGCCGCCGGCGACCGCGGCGGATACAACAACGCAGGCAATGAGCAAAACGGATGAACACAGTCCCAACAGAAGTCCGTTTTTTCTTATCGGGATAACAGAAAAGAGTCCTGCTATAAACGCCGCTATTGCGGCACACACAATTGAAATGGGCGCATAAGCTCCCGACGAAACACCTTTTTTGAGTATCACCGCAGAAGCTATTGAAAGCAGTATAAAAAATATTGCGGCGCCAAGCGCATTGCCGATAAGCAGACTTATCAGAAGAGTTTTCTTATCGTTGGTTTCTTTTCGCTCTCCCCTTTTGGCAGGCATAAAAAATCCCCCTCATACCGTTTGTTAAAAAGTATGAGGGGAAGTCTGATTTTATGTCAGATTACTCGGAGTCCGCCTCCTTGTTCTTCTTGCTCTTCTTGCGGCTTGCCTTGCTCTTTGCCTTGGCCTCTTCCATCTTTGCGGCCTTCTCGGCTTCCTGAGCTTCCTTGGCAGCAGCTCTCTCGGCCTCGAGCTTTTCGTTAGCGGTGTTGTTGGTGCTGATAGCCCATCTCATGATCTTGATTCTGTTTCTCTCAGCGCCGGTCTCGATGATAAGAGAATCATCCTTAACAGTGACAACACGTCCGACGATACCGCCGATGGTAGTGATCTCATCGCCGACCTCGATGCTGTCGCGCATCTGCTGCTCTTCCTTCTGCTTTTTCTTCTGGGGACGGATCATGACAAAATACATGACCGCGAACAGGAGAACCATCATAACGATAAGAGAAATCTGGCTTCTGCCGGAAGTAGCAGTGCTCGAAGCTGCGCCGCTGCTGAGATTTAAAAACTGTACAAAATTCATAACGAACCTCCAAATGATAATAGAATAATTATAACTGCTGTTTCATATTTATGCAAGCATTTATTGAAATTTTTAGACTGACGCGAGCGAAAAAATGTAATCTTTGTGCACAATGCCCGTCTCAATAAAAGATATGCCGCTACATTTGAAGCCACTTTCGGTTATTTCGAGCGATATCTCACCGACTGTACTTAGCTTTGGGCTCAGCGCTTTGAAGCAGGCCTCTTTGACTGACCATAGCGTCAGCAGGCTCTGCGTATCCGTCGCATATTCCCTCTCGGCATCATTGACGCATATTTTATTTACAAGCTTGGGATTGACATCACGCTTTTTCTCGATGTCAGCTCCGATTGGGAAACTGCTCACAGCGCAGACTGCATAGTCGCCGGAATGGCTGAGAGATATATAGCACCCATCACAAAGCGGCTTCCCGCTGCCGTCGCAGGTTATTCTGATTTCATCCTCATCAATACCCAAAAAGTCGGAAGACACGCGCCTTGCGGCGAGATTCGCGGCAAGCGAGCGTTTTTTGTCATCTTCAAAGCGCATCCTGGAAACGCGCTCGCGCTTCTGCGGGCAAAGAAAATCCATTTCGCGTTCGTACCGCTCATCGGTCAGTTCGTTTATATTTATAAAAAGTGTCAGTGCCATTACTTTGCGTATATCTTCTGACCGTCTTCAATATCTTCGGACGGTATCTTGACTATCTTTTCCCCTACCGAGCAGCCGGAAAGTATCTGATAATGCTCTCCGTCAAAAAGTCCTGTTGTGACCTCGGTTTTCTTAACGGTCTTTGAATCCGAATCATAGAGATAGATATATGACTTTCCGTCCTCATACTGTATCGACTCGACCGGAACAAGAGTGGCGTTCTTTTGAGTTTCAAGCTTTATGGACATATCGACCGAAAGCCCGATTATGATACTCTTGTCGGGCTGTTCAATCATTGCTTTCGCCTCAACTTCGCTGCCGCCGGATGTTGAACCGAGAAGCGAAGTTATGCTTGACGAGGCAGACTCAGATGCGGTGGGGCTTATAAAGCTGACATAACCGCTGAACTTCTTGCCTGTTGCGCCGGTTATCTCGACCGGCTGGTCGAGTTTTATTTTATATATATCCTTGCCGCTGACATTGAAAGTCGCAGAGAGCGGATAATATTCAACGACTATACCGCCGGGAGTGCCCGGGAAAAGCTGATTGATAATACCGGAAAAGTCCTTGGTGTCCGATGTTGCGGACGAGAGAAGCGAAGATATATCAATGCTGTCGAGCGAGACTGTTGAATTGCTTTTCGGTGTGTGATATGTCTCGCCGCTGACGATATTTATTTCCCTGACAACGCCGTCGTTCTCGGCAACCCAGCCTTTTTTCAATGCGTTCACGGTCTCAACGGTACTGTCAAGATCGTTTTTAGCGGACTCGGCAACGGAGAGGTAGAGCGACGCGAGTGTATCGCCGGACTGGAGCTTAAGTATACTCTGGCGCGCTTTCAACTCGACAAGTTCGAGCTGCGCCGATATCAGCTGCTTCTCTTCGTCCGAAGCGGAAACGAGATTGATTATCGACGATATCTGATTATTTGCGCCGTTAATTATATTTTCGAGATGCCGGAGTATCTCCGAAACCTGAGTGCCGGAAGAAAAGAGCCTGTCAACTATTTCTGCCGCCAGCTTGCTGTCGCCGAGGAGCTCGGTGAGCTGCTTTTTCAGCGAGATAGTTTCCTTTGTGTCGTCCTTCGGTTTTGCCGCATCGACTTTTTCGCTGAGCTTTTCTATCTCATGCTGCTTCTGTTCTATCTGCTTTGAGAGCGACTCAAGCTGAGCTACAGAGGCGTTCGCATTTGAAACATACTTTCTGTACTGCGACATGGCGGCGTTATAGTTCTCTTGTTTCTGCGCCACAACATCGCTGAGGGAGCTAGTGTCAAACGTTGCAAGCACATCGCCTTTTTTAACGGCATCTCCGACTCTGACATTCACGCTCTTGACATATGTGCCGTCAAGTATTTCGAACGACGCCTGATTTTCGGAGTTCACAGTACCGGAAAGCTTGAGCGTTTCGGTGATGTCGCCGGCAGTTACATCTGCCAGGGCAACTGTGGTGCGCGTCTTCTTGCTTATCATAACATAAGCGGTGATGCCGAGAGCAACGATAAGCACCGCAGCGACGATACTGATGACGATTTTCTGTTTTTTGTTGAGTATCTTCTTTGTCATCCCAATTCTCCATCATGTATTTCCTTATATATTACACTTATGTTTCGGCGAGTTAAAGTACATTTTGTAAACTTTTTTAAAAAAGTCGGATCCATGCGGCAATTGCACGAACCCGACATATTATTTAGTTGCAGCGCTTCCAGAGTGAGGGTGAGAACAGGGCGAGAACCGGGAATATCTCCAGTCTGCCGATTATCATATCCGCACTGAGAATAAGCTTGCTGAACCACGAAAATCCACTGAAATTACCCATCGGGCCGACAACATCTATTCCCGGTCCGATGTTATTCATGCACGATATAACTGCAGTTACATTGGTCGTGAAGCTAAAATTATCGATTGAGACAAGAAGCGTAGATGCTATCATAACAATAACATAGGCAACAAGATACATTGAAACATTTCTGACAAGCGCCTCATTCTGCACCTTTCCGTCAATGCGGAGCACTTTGACACTGCGCGGATGAACAACGCGCTGCATCTCATTGCGCAGAGACTTGAAGAGTATAAGCACTCGCGAAACCTTGAATCCGCCGCCAGTCGAGCCTGCGCATGCACCCATGAGCATGAGCACGACAAGAATATATCTCGACAGCTCCGGCCAAAGTGAGAAGTCAGTTGTGGCAAATCCTGTGGTCGTTATAATCGAAGCTACCTGGAAGAAGCTGTGATGGAAAGCATCGAACCAGCTTGAGAACAGAGAATGGATATTTATCGCAATAACAATAACGGATGCAAGAACGGTTATAACATAGAAACGAAGTTCTTCGTTCTTGAATATCTGCTTGAAATCCTTTGCAAGCAAAAGATAATAGATATTGAAGTTCACACCGAACAGCAGCATGAACACCGCAATGACGCCCTGGAGATAGTAGCTGTCATACGCGCCGATGCTGGCGTTTTTTATTCCGAATCCGCCGGTTCCGGCAGTTGCAAAAGAATTCAGGACGCTGTCAAACAGCGGCATTTTTCCTGCAAAAAGCAGAATAATTTCTATAATCGTCAGTGCGATATATATGATATAAAGAATCTGCGCGGTCTGTCGCATCTTGGAAACAAGCTTTCCGAACGTGGGACCGGGGCTTTCGGCTCTCAGAATATAGAGCGACTGAGCATCGTTGTCCTTGCCCTTGGGTACAACGGCAAGCAAAAACACAAGAACGCCCATTCCGCCGAGCCAATGCGAGAAGCTTCGCCAATAGAGCAGACCTTTTGAAAGCGCCTCGACATTTGAGAGTATGCTCGAACCGGTCGTTGTGAATCCTGAAACGGTTTCAAAAAAGCAATCGATAAAATTCGGAATCTCGCGGCTTATAAAGAACGGCAGCGCACCGAAAAGCGATATTGCAAGCCACGACAGCGAGACTATCGCAAAGCCCTCGCGCACAAACAAATTGCGCTTTTGCGGTCTTATCATATGCATCAGCTGACCGATGACAAGGAGCACCACGATACTGACTCCGAAAGCAAGAACGCATTTGAACTCGTTATGATAAAGCGACACGAGCAGCGCCGGGATCATAAAAAGTCCTTCAATCCGCAGAATATTGCCTATATAGTTTGCAATAAGTTTATAATTCATTTTCGCGTCTCCCGGCTCAGTCCTCGGCAAAGATATCGTTTATATCTTTGAACTTGCCCTCGGCAGTGGTGATAACGATTATCGTATCCCCCGCCATTATATAATCATTACCGCTCGGGATAATGACCTTTCCCATGCGGGTTATGCAGGCAAGGAGGATATTGTCCTTGAGGTTGACCTTTTTGAGCGGTTCGCCGATGCACTTTGTGCTGTCGGTTACCGCAAACTCAAGGGCTTCGACCTTTTCGTCGACTATCCTGTACAGAGTCTTGACCGAACCGCCGGTGGTGTTGTCCATAGCCCTGACATAACGGATTATTTCATAGCTCGCGAGCATTTTCGGGCACACGACGCTGCCGATATCCTTGTCTTTGAAGAGCTTGATATACTCGGTTCGATTGATTTTCGTAATAGACTTGGGCACACCGCACGAATCGGCATACATAGATATGATAAGGTTTTCCTCATCAATATTTGTCAGCGAGATGACGGCGTCAGTATCTTCAATACCCTCGGACGAGAGCAGATCCTGAAGTGTTCCGTCGCCGTTGATTATAACAGCACCGGGCAGGCGCTCCGAAAGAGCGCGGCACTTGTCGAGCTTCTGCTCAATTATCTTGACATTGACTCCGCTCTTTATAAGCTCATCGGCAAGATAGACGGCAATCTTGCTTCCACCGATTATCAGCACATCTTTTATCTTCTGATTGCTTATTTTGAGTGCTTTGAGCATCTTGACAAGCTCACTGCGCGGAGCGGTGACGGTTATTTTGTCATTTGCCTGAAGCTCAAAGCTGCCGTCGGGGATACAGACCTCGCCTCCCCTGTCAACGGCGCAGACAAGCACTTTCACGCCGCGCAGAACATCAGATAATTTTTCAAGTTTCTTGCCGACCAGCGCGCAGTCCTCTTTCAGCTTGAGCTCAACTATTTCGACGCGGCCTTTGGCAAAAGTATCGCGCTTGAGGAAACTCGGAAACTGCAGAATGCGGAATATCTCTCGCGCGGCGGTGAGTTCCGGATTGACGGTCATCGAAAGTCCGAAATCGTCGCGCATATACTGAATCGACTGAACATAGTCCGGGTTGCTCATGCGACAGATCGCGTGGCGGCATCCGAGCTTCTTTGCGAGGATGCAGCACAGCAGATTTATCTCGTCCGCAGAGGTTGCGGCGATAAGCAGATCGCTGTTTGCAACATCCGCCTCTTCCTGCGTCTTGAGCGTAACTCCGTTTCCGTCGACAACAAGCACATCGAGCTTCTGGAGCGAATCCTCGAGCACATCAGGATTGTTGTCTATGACTACGATATCATGACCCTCGGCAAGCAGCTGCTTTGCGATATTATAACCGACCTTGCCGTCGCCGACAATAACAATTTTCATTTAAAGTTCCATCCAATCAAAGTAATAGGAAAAATCCTTATCAATATTATAGCTTTCTTTTCTGCTATAGCAATAGCAATTATGCACAATTAAGCCATAACAATTTTGTGGAAAATTTTCTTTCCTTTCTTGATTATAGCCGGATTGGCGGCCATTTCGTCGGCAGAAAGCGAAACATCGAGGCTCTTTACCTTTTCGTCGTTGACGCTGACGCCGCCCTGCTCGATGAGTCTTCTTGCCTCGCTTTTGGATTTTGCAAGTCCCGCTTTGACAAGAATATCTATAACGCTGATTTTTCCGTCTGCAAAGTCGTCTGCGCTGAGGCTTGTGGACGGCATATCTGCGGAATCCGCTCCGCCGCCAAAGAGCGCTCTTGCGGCATCCTGCGCTTTGTTTGCCTCATCCTCGCCGTGGACGAGCTTTGTCAGCTCATATGCGAGTATCTCTTTTGCCTTGTTGAGCTGGCTGCCCTCCCACTTGTCCATCTCGTCGATCTGCTCGAGAGGCAGGAAAGTGAGCATACGGATGCACTTGAGAACATCGCTGTCTGCGACATTTCTCCAATACTGATAGAACTCGTAGGGCGAGGTCTTCTTGGGATCGAGCCAAACGGCGTTGCCCGCGGTCTTGCCCATCTTGTGACCCTGGGAGTCGGTAAGAAGGGTTATGGTCATTGCGTGAGCATCCTTGCCGAGCTTTTTGCGTATGAGCTCGGTTCCGCCGAGCATATTGCTCCACTGATCGTCGCCGCCGAACTGCATATTGCAGCCGTAGTTCTTGAACAGATAGTAGAAATCGTAGCTCTGCATTATCATATAGTTGAACTCAAAGAAGCTCAGACCCTTTTCCATGCGCTGCTTATAGCACTCAGCACGGAGCATATTGTTGACGGAGAAGCAGGCTCCGACCTCGCGCAGAAGCTCGATATAATTGAGGTTGAGGAGCCAATCGGCGTTGTTCACCATCTGAGCCTTACCCTCGCCGAAGTCGATAAAACGCTCCATCTGGCGTCTGAAGCACTCGGCGTTATGATTGATATCCTCGCGGGTGAGCATCTTTCTCATGTCGGTACGTCCCGAGGGATCGCCTATCATTGTGGTGCCGCCGCCGATAAGGGCTATCGGCTTGTTGCCAGCCATCTGCAGTCTCTTCATGAGCGTAAGAGCCATGAAATGACCTGCCGTGAGGCTGTCCGCGGTGCAGTCAAAACCAATATAGAATGTAGCTTTGCCGCTGTTTATCATCTCTCTGATTTCCGGCTCGTTCGTCACCTGCGCGATAAGTCCGCGCGCAACGAGTTCTTCATAAATTCCCATAGTTATTTTTCCTTTCATTTTGTTCATAAAATTAAAAAACCTCCGCACGGAGAACCGTGCAGAGGGCGAATTACCGCGGTACCACCTCTGTTCACTCCTTGCGGAGTCTCAGGAGCATTGCGCTCTGCGTATAACGCACGCCTGCGGCTCGACCTACTATAATTGTTCAGCCTCGCAGCTCGGAGATGTATTTCACTGCCCTGCCGCGTCTCCTCACAGCGCCCGGAGACTCTCTTTGCCGGCATGATGCGGTTACTTCTTCCCGTCACAGCTTTTAAAATATGCAGTCATTATAAACCATACTTCAAAAGTTGTCAACAGCGATATGATTTGTAAATTATTTTATATGTATACTACATTTATTGCATACTTGCACGACTTGTGGTAAAATATGTTTGTTTATCCGAAAACTAAAAGCATCAAGGAGTTAATCGCAAATGGCTGAATACAACTTCAAAACAGGCGTGGATGCCGGAGAATACAGAGACTTTCTTAACGCCTCCCCTGCCTATTGCTTCACACAGCTGCCCGAATGGTCCGAGGTCAAGGACAACTGGGATCATGACATATGCATGCTCTACAAAGACGGCGCGCCCGCGGTCGGTGCACTTCTTTTGATAAGGCATCTGCCGATGGGCAAAAAGTTCATATACTCCCCGCGCGGTCCTGTCGGCGATTTCAACGACACAGAGGCAATGCGCGAATTCTCGGCTCAGCTGAAAAAATACGCCAAGAAAATCGGCGCGATTGCCATAAAGGCAGACCCGTTCGTAATAAGAGAAAACTACGAAAAGCAGAATGCCGCCGATTTCGGCAACTCATTTGATGAGACCATAAGAGTCATGCAGGAGTGCGGTTTTGTTCACAGAGGCTTGAGCACCGACATAAACGCATATTTTCAGCCGAGATTCAATATGGCTATCCCGCTCTTCAATGAAAACGGTTCTATCGACAGCGCGGGATTTTTGAAAGCCGTTCCGAAAAAAACTCGCTATTATATGGGCTCGTTCCATAATTCCAAGGGCATCGAGTTCATAAAGGCCGACCCGAACGACGATCTTTCGGAGTTTGTCCGCCTGCTCGGTCAGACCGAAAAGCGCCAGGGCATCTCGCTGAGGAATGAAGAATATTTCAAAAAGATACGCCATGCGTTCGGCGACAGAGCGGTAATATATTATGCGCGCATGCACCTTGACAGATATGTTGAATATCTCGAGGGTCTGATCGCAAAGAAGCAGAATATTCCCGAAAACACACGCAAGCTCGATGAGGCGAAGGCACTTATCGAAGAAAAGGGAAACACCGTGAACCTCGCTGCAAGTCTTGTTATTATGCCTGATCCGCAGGCGAAGCTCAAAATTGCCGAGTATCTCTATGCCGGCTCCGATCTCTCTGTGCTCTCGACCCTCTGTGCATCGGTCGGGCTTATATATGCGGGAGTCTGCGATTCAATAGACGCCGGCTGCGACTATTTCAACCTCGGCGGAGTTGACGGAAGCTTTGAAGACCATCTTTCAAAGTTCAAGATAAAGTTCGTACCCCATATTTTTGAATATGTCGGCGAGTTTGATATGCCGGTTGACAAAGTTATGTATCTCGGGTTTGAAAAACTTCTGCCCATGGCAAAGAAGGCAATCAAAAAGATAAAAAAATAAGGCAGGTAAAGAAATGAAAATAAAAAATGAAAAAGGGTCTGTTATCAGCAGAATTTTTAAAGATAACAAATACTGTTGGCTCGCTTTCGGCTGCTCGGCAGTTATAATGCTGATAGTTTATATCTGCTACAGTCTCATACCGTTCGGCGATGTGACTATTCTCAGAATGGATCTCTATCATCAGTACGGTCCGCTCTTCGCGGAGTTCTATGACCGTGTCACGCAGATGAAGAGCTTCCTCTATTCGTGGAACACCGGACTCGGAAGCAGCTTCCTCGGCAACTTCTATAACTATCTGTGCAGCCCGCTTTCGATAGTCATGCTCATCTTCGGTCACAAAAATATGCCCGAGGCGATAGCGACAATGATTCTTCTTGCGGCAGCATTTTCAAGCGCTACTTTCTGCTATTATCTCAAGAAGTCGTTCGGCGAGCATTCACCCGCTACTGCGGCATTCGGTGTGCTCTATTCTTTCTGCGGCTTCTTCATAGCCTATTACTGGAACCTGATGTGGCTCGACGCCATGGTTCTGTTCCCGCTGATGATTCTCGGCATCGAGCGTATCATCAACGAGCGCAGACCCGCTCTCTACATTTTTTCGCTGTCGATGACACTGCTGACGAGCTATTATATGGGCTATATGGCGTGCATCTTCGCGGTGCTCTATTTCCTTGTTTATTATTTCAGCCGTTACAACATCTCCGACACTACGAAAGTTCTCGAGATTTATACAGACCCGGACGGCGAGCAGTACAGCAAACTAAAAGATAAAATCAGATACAACTCATTCCTGTCCGACGGAATAACGTTTGCTCTTTCGAGCATTGCAGGCGCGGCTCTCGTTGCGTTCGCGCTCGTCCCCGTCTATTTCATTCTTCAAAGCTGCTCTGCCACAAGCGGAACATGGCCCGAGACCGTCAAGTCATATTTCAAGATATTCGACTTCCTCGCAAACCACCTCGCAAGCGTCACGCCCACAATAAGAAGCAGCGGAACCGATGTTCTTCCCAATGTCTATTGCGGAATGGCAACGGTAATACTCGTCCCGCTCTATCTTTTCTGCAAGCGCATACCGGTAAGAGAAAAGATAGCAAATGTGCTTCTTCTCGGCCTTATATATTTCAGCTTCAACCTCAATGTGCTCAATTATATCTGGCATGCATTCCACTTCCCGAACGATCTGCCCTACAGATTTTCGTTCATGTATTCGTTCATCCTGCTCACCATGGCATACAAAGCTTTCCGGCACATTACCGAGTTCTCCGGCAAAGAGATACTCGGCGCGGGAGTAGCTATTCTCTCGGGAATAGTTATAATCCAGAAAGTCGGTTCAAAAAATGTTGACGAGACAACTGTTATTATCAGTCTGCTGTTTGTCGTGCTCTATACGCTTATATTCTATCTCTTCTCGACCAAGAAATATCAGGCGTCGGCTATGGCCGTTCTGATGCTCTGCTGTGTCTGCGCCGAGGCTATAAGCGCCGACACCGACAACTACAGCATGGATAGGACAAAGACAGAATACGCCGGAGACTACCAGGATTTCAGAGATCTTAAGAAAGAACTCGATGACATCGAGGGCAACGACACTTACCGCATGGAGCTCACCTCGCTCAGGGCACGAATGGATCCCGCATGGTACAACTACAACGGCGTATCCACCTTTTCATCCATGGCATACGAAAAGGTCGCAAACCTTCAGGAGCAGCTCGGTCTTTACGGCAACTATATCAACAGCTACACATATAATCCGCAGACTCCGGTCTACAATTCAATGATGTCGCTCAAATATATTGTCGACAACAACGAATACAATCCGCCGCTGAGCGATGAGTTCTACGAATATGTCGGCTCATCCGGCAAGTTCCATGCATACAGAAATAAATACTGGCTCCCGATAGCCTACTGCGTGAATGAAGATATCACTGCGTGGAGCTTTGACTCGGACAATCCGTTCGAGGTTCAGAACGACTACTTCTTCCGCGCAACGGGAATCGATGAAGTTTTCAACAGACTCGATATCACAGATTCCTATTTCTATAATGTCGATCCTATTTCGATAGGTCTTGATACGGGCTACATGAACTACTACAAGACTTCTTCGGACAGCACCGGAACAATTTCGTTCACTGTATCGCCCGAAAAGGATCAGAATGTTTATCTGTTCGTTGAATCCGCGGGAATCGAAGATGTTCTTATCTCGGTCGGATACGAGCAGTATTCTCAAAACACGAGCCGCGAATATGTCTACGACCTCGGCATGTGCAAGGCGGGTACGCCGATAACCGTTGAAATGACCGTCAAAGATGATGTCAACAGCGGTGCGCTCAACTTCTTTGTCTACGGGCTCGACACGGACAAATTCGTTGAGGGCTATAACGAGCTCAACAGCGGCGCGCTGAATATTGAGAGCTTTACCGACACTGAAATAACCGGCACGCTGAACGCCGCAGAGGACAGTATTATTTACACCTCCATCCCCTATGACAAGGGCTGGAAAGTTACCGTTGACGGAAAAGAAGTCAGCGAGAATGATATCGTCGCCGTCGGCGACGCGCTGCTCGGAGTTAGAGTCAGCGCAGGAAACCACAGTGTAAAGTTCAAGTACACTCCACGCGGAATGGTTATCGGACTCGGTATATCAGTTGTTACAGCGCTGATTCTTATCGCTGTTGCGGTTATTCTGAAAAAGAGAAAGAAGAATCAGCCCCAACCTGTCGCAGTGGCAAGCGGAAGCGTTGTATCCGACACCGCATCTATAGAAACGCCTGAAATCAGCAACGATTCTGTTGAAGAAACACCCGAAACTTCGATTGATAAACCCGAATCAACTGAAAGCGACGAAACCGAATAATAAAAGCAAATGCGCTGCCGTATAAACTGCGGCGGCGCATTTTAAAAGAGGTAAACGAATGCTGAAATTCAACAGTGACGGCAAGTTCACAATAATGCAGATAAGCGACGCACAGGATCTCCCGCTCGTTCGCAAGAGCCTTGTCCGAATGATAAACAGAGCCTGCGATGTTCTGCACCCCGATCTTGTACTGTTCACGGGCGACAACATACTCGGCAATCATATAAATGATGCCGTGATAGGCACAAGGCAGGTAGCCTCCGGGCATGATGCGACAAGAAAGCGTGTGGAACGGGCAATAAGTCATATTGTTCTGCCGCTTGAAGCAAGAAAAATCCCGTTTGCCGTGCTATACGGAAACCACGATGATATAAACTGCATAGAAAAATTCGAGCAGTCGGAAATATACGGCAGTTATTCATCGTGCGTCGGAAGCGGCGCGGACATCGGCGCAGGATGCGGAACTTATGATATCCCGATAATGTCATCAGATGAAACGCGGCGCGCTTTTACCGTGTGGATGCTTGATTCCGCGGGAAGGGGCGCAGGCGGCAATTGGTACACAACCATAAGCCGCGGTAAAATAGACTGGATGCTCCGAAAGAATGAGAAAATCAAAGAAGATTTCGGAGTTCTCCCCTCTCTTGTATTTCAGCATGTTCCGATTCCCGAAACTATGCAGCTAATACGGGAGTGCAAAAAAAGCAACGATTGCATAG
>DJQG01000003.1:18690-18932 GCA_002438685.1 Ruminococcaceae bacterium UBA6392
TTTTATGAGCTTGACCCGCGAAAAGCCCATGGCACACTCGGCGAATATCCGGACGTATGCTCTGAAAATGTCGGCGAATTTGAAGCATTGAAAGAAATGGGCGGAGTGCTCGCCGCTGTAGCGGGGCACGATCATCTCAATTGCTTCGAGGGCAAAGTCGATGATATTGACATAATTCAAACCGCCTGCGCGTCATTTCGATGCTACGGCAACGGGATGCGCGGCGTGCGTATCTTTGAGCT
>DJQG01000070.1:0-5921 GCA_002438685.1 Ruminococcaceae bacterium UBA6392
TGTTATTGAAGTAATAATAAGTAAAACAATATATTTTCTACTTGTCGGAATACTACTTAAATTTGTACATTCTTCCCCCAATTCAATATCCGTCAAAACACCATCCAGCTTCTATGCATATCCGATAAGCACTTTCATATCTGTCATATTTTTCTGGTATATTGCCGCAAACGAGTCAATTTCTTATCGTGGGCAGCTAACTTTGGCAATAATAAGCCTTCTGCTATTTGTAGCTTCAATTTTTACATTCTTTGTTTTCCAACACAACGCCAAAAGGGACACTGAGATTCTTTTGCTTCAGCAAGAAAGTGAAAAGCTGAAAACTGACACGCTCTATTACAATATGCTTGAAAGGCAAAACAACAATTTGAGCTCATATGCACACGACACAAAAAATCATCTCGCCACAATAAAGGCACTCAATCACGACCCGGAAATAGATATGTACATATCTAAAATGCTCGACCGTCTCAACGAATACGGCTCCGTGTGCCACAGTGGAAATCATATTCTCGATGTCATCGTTGACAGATACGCCGCCGAATGTGCGCTGAGCAACATTGATTTTCGCTTTGACATAAAAGAAAACAATCTTCGTAATTTAGATTATTTTGATATTGTCACCATATTGAACAACCTCTTTGACAACGCTATCGAAGCCGCAAAGAAAGTAACCGGTGGGCGCGTTTCAATTGCCACAAACTACCGAAACAACTTTTCGATAATTGTGATAACCAACTCCTGCGGCATACAGCCCGAGTTCAGTTCATCAGGGGAACTGAAAACAACGAAAGAAAATTCAAAGCTTCACGGCTTCGGGATCAAGAGCGTAAAGAACGCGCTAAAAAAGTATAATGGGGACTTATCCTTGGAATACGATCACAAAAGCGGAGAATTTATCGCCACAGTCATGCTTGATGCAAGAATAACTTCTGAACAATGTAAAAATTTAATCAATCCTACCAAATAATAAAGATATAACGTATCAAGACCACCGGTGTAAAACCGATGGTCTTGTTTAGTTTAGAACAATCCTAAGAAACATAAAATCAGAAAGCTCTAAACCTCAGTTTAAATTATTCGATTCATAAACTACTTACTACTTTATAGGCACTAGCACCTATTCTATAAAGCTAAAACTCACCATATCGTTACTTAGATCTATAATAAGCAATCAAGTATAGTATTTTGTGACTGTAATGTTAAGTACAAAATAGCCAAAAATTCGTCAAGTCAATCGCACTGTAACAATATCATTATTAGACATAGGCATAGTAAATAATCACATTTTAGGTTTCGCGCCGCTTTATCCGCGCGCCGTCAAATTCATAAACCTCGTCGCAGAGAGTCGAGATATCACCCTCGTTATGCGAGACTATGAGCATGGTTTTTCCGCTCGCTTTAAAGCTCAGGAAGAGCTTTCGCATCTCCTCGACTGCATCCTTGTCGAGCGCGTTCATCGGCTCGTCAAGAATCAATAATTGCTGATCCTCCATTATCGCCTGCGCTATGCCGAGGCGCTGTTTCATGCCGAGCGAATATTTGCCGACACGCAGCTTTGACGACGGGTCGAGCCCGACCGTTTTCATGGCGGACTCTATCTGCTCTTTGCCGATCTTGCCGCGTATCGAGGCGAGATATTCAAGATTTTTCATGCCGCTGTAATTGGGCAGAAAGCCGGGCGCTTCGATTATAATTCCCGTGTTCTCCGGGAAGTCCGCGTCCTTGCCTATCACCTTGCCGTTGACGGTGACCGTTCCGCTGTCGGGATTCATGAATCCGCAAATGAGCTTTAAAAGTACAGTCTTTCCGCTGCCGTTGTCGCCGACGATGCCATATATCCCGCCCTCTTGCAGCCGCATATTGACATCTTCGAGAACCGTTTTTCCTTTGAAGCTTTTTGTCAGTTTATCTATAACTATAACATCAGTCAAAATAATGTCCTCCTTTCAAAACCCTTCTCTTCACTGCGCCGGAGCAGAAAAAGACAAGGATTATCACCGCCGCGTCTGCCAAGAGCACTGCCGCAGCCGTTTTGGCATCGGTCAGCTGTTTTGCCATGCCGTATGCGCCGAGCATGGCGAAGCTGAAGCTTTTCAGCTTCCCGCATATGAGCCCCGTTGTGCCGACAGCCGCGATAACGATTGCCGCCGCAGGCTTCTGCCCGAGAAGAAAGCGCAGAAGGCACAGCACGCACATTGACGCGCCGAGCGCGAGCGGATATGCCGCCATGCGCATAAGCTCAAAGGCGGAAAGCGTTCCGACTTTTTCCGCCGCTGCTGCACAGACGGCTATGCCGATAAGGCAATAGAGCACACACCAGAGAAGCGCGGACGAAACGGTTTTTATCCACCATTTGAAAAAGCTCTTCGAGCGCGGCAGGACGAAATACGGCATCGCCTCGGAATCAAGAACCGAGCCCGCCATACCGAGAAAGAGTCCCGCAAAAAATGTTCCGAAATAGCGGAAGAAACCGAAGAGATCAAACTGTCCGCTGTGTTCAACGCCGCCGACGGCTTCGGTGAAAACAGAGAAAAATGTTTCCCGCTCGCCGCCGAAAGACGAGAGCACGCAGACCGCCCATATGAGCAGAGACACGGCAAGATACGGCAGCATATTGAAAAGCCGATGCCGCAATCCCGCAAAAAAAGTTATCTTCATATTCGAGTCCCCACTGTTATTTTGAGATCGACATGCCGAACGGCGCGAAGAATGCACGCGACAATAATCGCCGCGAGCAGGCAGAAATACGCGCACGAAAAGCCGACCGACGGCAGACCGGCATCTTCTGAGAAGCCGTGATTTGAAAAGACGGAAACGAAGAACGGGAGGTACTTAAACCGTATCAGATATGAAATGATATGCTGCGCCGACAGCACGGCGAAGCCCAGCACGCGGCTGCCGCTTAAATTTATCAAAAACAGAAGCGAGCCGCAGAAAAATCCGTAGCCGAGATTCAGCGCCAAGGCATAGAACGCCGCGAGATACGGCGTAACAGCCGGCATGAAAAGCTTCGGGTCGACTGTGATATGATAAGACGAAGCCGCCGCATCGCGCATGACGAGCTCATAAAACGGCGCGCTCCACACATTGCCCGCAAAGGCGTTGGGCGAGAAGAATAGCACGGTCACCGCGAGCGAAAATATGTAATACACGGCGCAGGAGAGCAGGATATACATTAGCTTTCCGACTACCCACTGCACCCGCGAACAGCGCACGAGCGAATACATCGCGCTCTGCTCGGTAAAAGGCGCGTCGGCGAACAGGAGCATAAGCCCGAGGAACATCAATGTCGCGATATGGAGCGTTGAGCTGTTATATATAAACGGCTCGAATATGTTAAGCGGATCTCCGCTCGCCCGGGCGAACTGCATAAGATTCACGGAATCGAGCAGCGAAGCGGCGGCGCAGACGAGAAAAGCCGTAATAGTCCGCGCGCTGCCGAGCCACGTGCCGAACTGCCAGCGCATCACAGAGAGACACTGTTTCATTGCAGCAGCCTCCTTCGCACGAAGAAAATGAACGCCGCGCAGCCGAGCACCAGAAGCACCGCCTGATACAAAAACAGAAATCCGAACGACGGCAGAATATCGGGCATGATGGTATTGGTCGGGCTGAACTTTTCTTTTTGCAGCGCGCTCGCGACGAGGTGCATCAGGAAGAATAGCACGAACGGACCGCAGAGAGCCACATATCTGTTGGGCACCGCGGCGGACAGAGCCGTACCGATAACTCCCCACACGACGCCGAAGAGGAACGCGAGCAGGATTATCACTCCGACCAGGCCGAGCCCGCCCGCGACATTTTCAAACGGCTGCAATATGCTTCCGTCAAGCGGAGTTTTCGAGTGTCCGTTCGGGACATACGGGGCGCAGAAAATGAGCATTATGAGTGCAAACACCGCAAGCGGCAGAGCGTTTGCCGCACCGCCGCAGACAGCGTTTGAAAAAAGTCTTGAGAACATATATTTTCTGCGGCTCTTCGAGCGCACGAGCATAAAGCGCAGATATCCGCTGTTATACTCATCGCAGAAACGGAACACGCCTGGCATAACGGTTATTATCGGCGTAAAGATAAGATATCCGCCGAGCGCGAGGGACGAGAAGAAGAAATTGATATAATCCGCCTTGTTATCCCACCGCGCAAAATACAGAAAATACTGATACTGCGGCTCGACAAGCAGAACGAGCCCGAGCAGCAGGGATATCAGCATCCCGGTTGAAAAGAGCTGGCTTTTTACATCCTTTCTGAGCATAGGATCACCCCGCTCAGGGCTTTATGATCGTTGCGGGATCAATACTTGCGCCATCCTTCGTGGCTGAAATGTTCAGGTGTGGACCTGTTCCGTATCTGCCGACGAAGCCGATACTGTCGCCGCGGGCGACAACATCGCCCTCCTTAACGGAGAAATTTGCCGCGCTGTATTCAATGACATAGCCGTTGGCGCAGGTCAGCACGGCACACGGAGTTTTGCTTTCATCATCTTTTGTGTATATCTTCGTAATTTTTCCGGTGGCGCAGGCAACAACTTTTGCGCCGAAATCAGCTTTGATGCTTATGCGCTTATACTGAGTGCTGTACGGAGAGGAAAGCTGTGTATAGCCGGGCACGGGCCAGATGAATCCGGCGGCGCTGACATTTGCATTTGAAGCATCTGTTTTCTTTGTTGTCTTTTCCGTCTGCGCGGCGGTGCCTGCTTCTTTGGCAGTACTTGCTTCCTCTGCGGCAGTTTCCGGTGTGCCGCTTTCGGGAACAATATCCTTCGCCGTGGTGTTCTCCCCGGTCTCTGCCTGCGCCCCTATTCCGGTCGGGTCGGCAGTTGTGCTCGGGTCTGTTTCGGGTTTGCCGCTGCAGGAACAGAGTCCCAGCATGAGTGCGATTGCGGCAGCGAGCGATACGAATCCTTTAGTGCGTTTCAACATTTTGTTTTCCTCCTTTTGGTTACTCGTATCTATTCGTAACGGCGTAAAATTCACCGGTTACGGCATTGATGATAATGTCATTTTCATATTCGCCGTATTGCTCCAGCGTTGCGGTAGTGGCGATGCAAAAACGCCAGCACGGGAACACGGTCGAATTATATGTTTCGGGATCTTCGACCGACATATATTCAAAGCTTATCTCTTTTACAATCGAGTCTTTGACTAGTCCCGCGGCGGCAAGCTTCTTCTGCAAGACTGCGAGAACGCCGTCGAGCGTCATGACTCTGCTGTTTACGATTTTCGACTCGCCAAGCTCAAGCCTCGTGAGCCTTGCGTCAACAACGCCCCTGTCGTCTATTGCGACGGTGCATCCGGTGCTGTCCGGCTCGCCGCTTGAAAGCGGTATTCCGTCGGCAACCTGGACATATTTATATTCATATCTGCCGCGCTTGGCTCGATTGCCTCTCTCAGTCAGAGGCTCAACGACCTGCGAAGAGACGAGCTCAAAATCGGTCATTCCGAGGCGGCTGAAAAGCTTATCCGACAGGCGGCGCGCATCGTCGGGAGAGATATTGCAGCCCTTTGCCCAACCGGCCTTTAATGCAGTCGGATGATTCGACGCACTCAAGACTTCGGACACGCCGAAATAAAATCCGCCCGGAAGCAAACCGGCAGACGGATCGTCCTCCGCCGTTTTCTCCGCGCCGGGATTGAACATCGGGTCGTCGCCGGAGAAGAACAGATCTTCGAGCTCGAACAGGTCGAAGAAGCGGTACTGCGCGGAATATATCCGTATATCTCCGGTTATCTTCGGCACTTTTATATCGGCGTCGATATGCACGGTTATGCCGCCGGACGAAATGTCTCGCTTGAGATGCTCGGATTCAGAGAGAGTCGGCACACCCTCTCCGCTCCTGCCGTTATCGGAGGGAGCGCTCACGAGGGACTCGACGAGCAAATCGTTAGAGCTTTTGGCGCGCAGGACATTTCCGTCCATGA
>DJQG01000070.1:5987-6220 GCA_002438685.1 Ruminococcaceae bacterium UBA6392
AAGCAGATTTTTTCACAAAAAATATCCCCTTTCCCGCCGCCGAAAGCGGCTTTTAACAGGATAAAATCCGGGCGAAAAATCCCGGCGAAAATAGTTTTTTTGGAAGTCTAAACATTTTATATTGTACACCAAGAAAATATATTTGTCAAATTCAGCACAGTAACACATAAAAGTGCTGCTTTCAAAAATTACTGTTGCTTTTTTTCGCGCGATATGATATGTTTAAATTATCA
>DJQG01000085.1:0-2394 GCA_002438685.1 Ruminococcaceae bacterium UBA6392
TATCTCGATAAGTGCGTCAAAAGCATTGTTGCCCAAAGTTACAAAAATCTTGAAATAATCCTCGTTGATGACGGCTCGCCCGACAATTGTCCCGCCATGTGCGACAGTTGGGCGCAAAAGGACAGCCGAATAAAAGTTATACATAAACAAAACGGCGGACTCTCGTCGGCGAGAAATGCGGGACTTGATGTCCGTACGGGTGAGTATATCTATTTTCTGGACAGCGACGATTATATTGCGGATAATTGTATCGAAACTCTGTTCAATGCAATCGTTTCCGACGGCAGCGATATGTGTATTGGAAACCTTATGTTGGTCGATGAATCCGGAAATTTTGTTGATTCATATATCTGCCAGAAGCGGAGAGTTCTCACGCCGGAGGATATTTTCAGTACATATGGAGATGAATCCACTATTATATTCATTGTTGCTTGTGGTAAATTGTATAAAACTAAATTGTTTTCAAATATAAGATTTCCGGAAAACAAGCTGCATGAAGACGAGTTCACATTCTATAAAGTGATCGACCTGTGCAAAGCCGTATCGGTGTTGCCGGATATGTTGTATTTTTATGTTCAGCATGACGGTAGTATTATGGCAAACAATAAGCCAGAACGTTTGGATTCCATAGAGGCTTACTGTTATCAGTCAGAATATTTTTTCGGCAGGGGATATACGGCTGCTCTTAACTGCGTGCGCGGCGTATCGTCATATTGGTTTGCCGAAATCCTGAAGAATAACAAAATAAAAATTACGGATATTCGTTTCAAAAATGCCATGCGATTCTATCGACGAATATGCGCACTCGCAGTCAAGGCAGGCTGTGTTAACAGAAAACTTGTCGTGAAGTCGATAATTCAAAAAATTATCTGCACTTATCCGTTTAATGCCATTGTTGAAAAGATTATTAAAAATTGATTTTGAGTGAGGTGCCTTTGTGATTGCAGAAACGATTAGCGTTATAGTTCCGGTTTACAATGCCGAAAAGCATCTGGAGCGATGCGTTGAAAGTATAGTTGCGCAAACATATAAAAATCTTGAAATCATACTTGTTGATGACGGTTCGCCGGATAACAGCCCGGCAATATGCGACGCATGGGCACAAAAAGATAGCCGGATCAGAGTAATACATAAAAAGAACGGCGGCGTTTCTTCTGCGAGAAATGCGGGACTTGATGCTTGCACGGGGGATTATATAGGTTTTGCCGATGCAGATGACTGGATGGAGCCCGATATGTACGAGGTGCTTATAGGCAACGCACAAAGATATAGTGCGGACAAATCATCGTGCGGATATATTTATTACGGTCAGCAGACCGTTTGCGCTCCGGCGGAGACTTGCAAGGTGCTGAAAAACTCCGATGAAATACGCTTGCGTATAGTCAGTGGCGAGCACAATGCCGTTTGGTGTGCGATATATTCCCGCAGTGTAGTGGGAGATATCCGTTTTAATGAGTCTTTGAAAGTGGCGGAGGACTGGCTTTTCAATTATCAGGTCTGCTTGAAAATGTCATCTGAGGTTATAGTTAATACTCCGCTTTATCATTATGAAGATAATATTGAGAGCGTAATGCACGGAATAAACGAGAAAAAAATCGGTGACCGCATTTCGGTTCTTGAGTATATATGGAACAGCGAATATAACAGGGCAAAGCGTTTGCCTCGGCTTGCCGGCGAATATGTTCCGGCGTTTTTCTACGGTGCTGATGAGTGTATAAGAGAAAATGCTTATAAAGAAAAATGGTATAAGAAAAAGGTAAAAAAAGCATTGAACGGTAAGGTGATGTTTATTTTGCGTTCGGATATGTCACGGATAGTCAAAATCAAAGTCGTGATGTATGTTTTTGCACATCCGCTTTATGTTCGATATATAAAGAAAAAGCATGCATGATTATTTAGAGGTGAAAGCATGACAGGAATAACAACTATAACTGTAGATTCAAATTACGGCAACCGACTTCAAAATTATGCAGTTCAAGCTGTTTTGAAAAAATTCGGTATCGAGTCAGCGACACTTTTTTATAAGATGCCATTTATAAGTTCACTTAAGAACTTTGTGAAAGTTCTTATAGGTCGTCGTAAAGCACTTCCTTTTATCAGGAAAAAGCGCAACGCCGCCTTTCGTCGTTTCAATAATAAATATTTTAATATCATCCGCGTGGAAGAATCGAAGATATATGACCTGCATGACAAACTGGACTATGTTGTTTGCGGTTCGGATCAGA
Organism: Ruminococcaceae bacterium UBA6392; assembly: GCA_002438685.1. Taxonomy (GTDB): domain Bacteria; phylum Bacillota; class Clostridia; order Oscillospirales; family Acutalibacteraceae; genus CAG-177. The sequence goes on from DJQG01000085.1 coordinate 2,226, forward strand.
TATGGAATTTTGACTTTCCATATGTGAGAGAGCATACCGTGCCGTTTTTTGCAAAATTTGTTGAGCCCGAAAAAAGGATAGCTTTTTCTGCAAGTATCGGCGCCAATGATATTCGTGAGGATAGCAGGCAGGACTTCATTGACGGAATAAATGGGATGAAATCAATATC
>DJQG01000085.1:2419-13499 GCA_002438685.1 Ruminococcaceae bacterium UBA6392
CCGGTCGCGATGTTCCCGTTACCGTTGATCCGACGCTTCTGCTCAGCCGCGATGAGTGGAGAAAAATAGAGAAAAAGCCATCTTTTATCGGGAAAAATGACAGATATCTGCTCACTTATTTTCTCGGCGTCTGCTCCGAAGAGGTGCGCGATTATATAGAAGGCGTTGCCCGGGCAAACGGGCTTAAAGTTATAGATCTTTATAATGAGTTCCTTTCAAAGTCCGAAATTGAAAACAAAAAATGGTTTGTCGCCGATCCGGGCGAGTTCGTGTGGCTTATAGACCATTGTCAGCTTCTGATGACGGATTCGTTCCACGGCTGCGTGTTTTCGATAATAAACGAAGTCCCGTTCCGCTGCTTCAGAAGAGGCGGAAAGGCTGCAAATATGAGCAGCCGCATGGATACTCTGTTCGGCAAACTCAATATCTCCGATTGGTGCATCGGTGATATAAACGAAAGCTTAGACCATGTGTTCTATAAGGACTATACGGGCGTCAATGATATAATAGAAGCAGAAAAAACTTTTGCATACGACTATCTGAAAGGTGCATTGAACATAAAATGAAGCTTGACAGATCAAAAAATACAGCGCGCAATCTGATATTCGGTACCGTGGCGAAGATATATAATCTTGCGATACCGTTTGTTATGCGCACGCTGCTGATATACACGCTCGGCATGGCGTATACCGGACTCAACAGTCTGTTTACCTCCATTCTGTCCGTGCTGAATCTCGCCGAACTCGGCGTTGGCTCGGCAATGACATTCAGTATGTATAAGCCGATAGCAGAGGATGATACCCCAACGGTTTGCGCACTGATGCGGCTTTATAAGATATATTATCGTATTATAGGCCTGGTTATCCTCGTTGTCGGCGCGGTGATAACTCCTGCATTGCCGTTCTTTGTCAAAAAGGATGTTCCCGCGGATATCAATATATATGTTCTCTATGCGATAAATCTTCTTACGACCGTTTTGTCATATTGGCTCTTTGCATATAAGAACTGCATTCTCTATGCCCATCAGCGCAACGATATCGGCGATAAAATCGGACTTGTTATCAGTACTGTCAGGTATGGGATGCAGGCGGTTGTGCTCGTGCTGTTCAAGAATTACTCCGCATATATCATGGTTGCACTTCTTCTCGGCATTGTTTCCAATATCGTGACGGCGATAGTTGTAGATAAGCTGTATCCGCAGTACAAGGCAAAGGGAGAGCTCCCGAAAGAACAGGTTCAGATAATCAACCGCCGCGTGCGCGATCTGTTTACGGCGAAGATAGGCGCGATAGTTGTTGATTCGGCGGATACAATTGTTATTTCGGCATTCCTCGGATTGACCGCTCTCGCACAGTATCAGAATTATTTCTTTATTCTTTCTTCTGTGTTTGGCTTCGTGTCTCTTATTACGGGTTCCGCCCTTGCCGGAATAGGCAACAGCCTAGTGATGGAAAGCAGCGAAAAGAATTTCAACGATTTGAAAAAATTCGCCTTCATAATTTCATGGATATCAAGCTTTTGCGTGTGCTGTCTCGCGTGCATGTATCAGCCGTTTATCGAACTTTGGGTCAAGAAAGAGAATCTTCTCTCATATGGCATGGTTATACTGTTCTGCGTTTACTTCTTTGTTAAACAGATAAACTCTCTGCTCAATTTGTATAAAGACGCCGCAGGTATATGGCACGAGGACAGATTCAGACCCCTTGTGACCGCCGGAGCCAACCTTGTTATGAACCTCATAATGGTTCAGTTCTGGGGGCTCTACGGCATCCTGCTTTCAACGGTGCTCAGTATGCTCATCGTCGGTATGCCGTGGCTTCTCCACAATCTGTTTACTACTGTTTTCCACAGCAGATGCAAAGAACTGCTAAAAAAGCTTTTGGTTTATGGCGGAGTGACCGCCGTTTCGTGCGCCATATGCATCGGAATAAGTCACTTTGCAACTTTCGGCTCGCTTATCCTGACTCTTGTGCTTCGCCTTGTTATATGCACGGTTATCTCGAATTTGATTTTCTTTGCCGTGTTCTTCAAAAGCAGTGAATTCAAGTCTGCGGTTGTTATTGCGGATTCGCTGACCAAAGGAAAAATAAAACTCCTCAGAAAATTTATGTGAGGTGTGCAATGATAGATATAAGAAAAGATCAGTGCGTCGGGTGCGGCGCGTGCGCAGATGTCTGCGGCGTCGGCTGCATCTCCATGCTCGGCGATTCTGAGGGCTTTGCTTATCCCGAAATTGACAAAACAAAGTGCGTCAACTGCGGCGCGTGCGATAAGGCTTGCCCTGCGCTGAATGTCGGAAATGAGCGGGAGAAAATATCCGAAACACTTCTTGCCGTGAATCGCGATGAAGCTGTTGTCGGTGCCAGCTCTTCAGGCGGTGTGTTTTCCGCTCTTGCAGATAAGGTGATATCGGAGGGCGGCATAGTCTGCGGCGCAGCTTTTGACAGTGATTTCGGTGTGCACCATATATTTGCCGAAAACAGTGATGAACTCGAAAAACTCAGAACCAGCAAATATGTTCAGAGCAATACGGGAGATATCTATTCCGTTGTTCGCCGCGAGCTGAAAAGCGGAAGAAAAGTTCTCTTCTCTGGAACGCCGTGCCAGGTCAACGCCATGCGCCTGTTCCTCGGAAAAGAATATGAAAATCTGCTGCTCGTCGATTTTATATGCCACGGAGTGCCGTCCGAAAAAGTGTGGCATAAATATCTGAACGCTGTTTCAAAAGGCAGCAAAGTCTCGTCCGTCTCTTTCAGAGATAAGCAGGACGGCTGGAAGAACTACTCTGTTAAAATAAAATCCGAGGCAGGGGAGTACAAGAGCCTGTTTTCAAATGACCCGTATATGCGCCTGTTCCTCTCGGACAACATATTGCGCCCGTCGTGCTATAGCTGCCCCGCAAAGGGAAATAACCGCCTTGCCGATATTACTATAGCCGACGCGTGGGGCATGGACGAAAACAATCCGCTTGATTCAAATAACCGCGGATTGTCATTGATTTTTGTTCGCACTCCGCGCGGAGATGCCGCGATAAATAATATATCGGACGCCGTAAAAATGTGCGTGGTGGATTATAACAAAGCTGTTGCCAATAATCCGAGCGCCGTGAAAAGCGTCCCCATGCCGCCGACAAGGCAGAAGTGTATGGATGCAATACTCTCGGACGAAAATGCGGACTTTGCAAAAATAGCAGAAAAATATGCATTCCATAAAAGCACAGCCCAAAAGGCAAAGAGTCTGCTGAAACGTGCAGTCAGAAAGATAATCAAGTAACCGTCGGAGGTGAGCGAGTGGACAGACAACCGCTTCTGAGTATCATTGTTCCTGTCTACAAGGCGGAAAAGCATCTTGACAGATGTATCAAAAGTATACTTTCGCAGACATACGGGAATATAGAGCTTGTCCTGGTCGACGACGGCTCGCCGGACGCCTGCCCCGCGATGTGCGATTCGTGGGCGGGGCGCGACTGGCGCTTCAGGGTGATACATAAGAAGAACAACGGCGCATCCTCCGCGCGAAACGCCGGACTCGATATGGCGTCGGGCGAATATATCGGCTTTGTCGATGCCGATGATTTCATAGAGCCCGATATGTATGAAATCCTGATGAAAAACGCACTCGAAAACAACGCCGATCGCTCCGGCTGCGGCTATTTTGATTCTTCACGCTCGGATGAAATTGAAGCTGATGACAAAGTGACAGTGCTCAGCGACAAAAACTCTATAATTGCCTATTCCGCCTGCGGCAAGCACAACAATGTCTGGCGCTCCGTCTATTCCAAAAAGGCGATAGGGAAGATTCGTTTCGACGAAAGCTTAGTAATCGCCGAGGACTGGCTCTTCAACTACGAAGTGAGCAAGAATGTCTCGGTGCAGGCGGATACTAATAAACGGCTCTATCATTATGAATCCGCACCGGACAGCCTCATGAGCCGAATCAACGACAAAAAGATAATCGACCGTATCTCGGTGCTCGAATATATCTGCGGCAGCGAGTGCGGAAAGTCGCTCGGACGAAAAGAAACGGCGGATATCCGTATGCGCGTGCTCATGTTCTGCGCGGAGGAGAGCATGCATTCCGGCATCGACCGTGAGCCTTGGTTCAAGCGCGAGGTCATAAAAAAAATACGCGGCGCCCTTGCGGCGTTTCTCGGGGGCGGTGCTTCGGCGAAGCGAAAGATAAAAGCGATAATTTTCGCCTTCGCGTGGCCGCTGTATTCCGCCCTGGCGCGTAAAAAATAAAACAGTACATAATTGTAATTGCCGATTGGAGGTGCATTATGCACGCATATCTGATAATAGCACACGACCAGTTTGACCTGCTCGAAAGCCTGCTCAAATGTATCGACGACGAGCGCAATGACATTTATATACACATCGATTCCCATTCAAAGCTCGATATCGGCAGAATCGAAAAGGTTCTGCAAAACTCCCGCGTTGAGTTCGTCCCGCGCATCCATATAAGATGGGGCGGATTCAACATGGTCAGATGCGAATATATGCTGCTCGAAGCGGCGTTTGAGAGCGGGCGGGAATATGACTATGTCCATCTTATCTCCGGCGCGGATCTGCCGCTGAAAAATCAGGATGAGATACACCGCTATTTCGATGAACATAAAGGCGAAGAGTTCGTCCATTTCGGCGCACCCGAGCCTACGGGAAAAGAGCTTGAGCGCGTCAGGTATTATCATTTCGTCTCCGGCAGAAGAAATTTCTTCAACCGCCTTGTCACCAAAGCGGAGACTGTTCTCGGGCGTATACTCGGGATAAACAGGATAAAGGGAAAGAAGATACAGCGCGGCTCGCAGTGGTTCAGTGTGACGGGCGAGTTTGCAAAATATCTCATTTCGCAAAAATCATTTGTGTTCAGGCAGTTTAAGCATACATATATCCCGGATGAATTTTTTGTTCAGACAGTGATGATAAACTCGAATTTTGCAGATAATCTGCACAGCAAGAAATTCGACGATGACCACGAAGCGTGCCTGCGTTATATCGACTGGACGCGCGGTCATCCGTACACATTTAAATCAGAAGATTATGACGAGCTGATGAACTCCGGCTGCCTCTTTGCCAGAAAATTCAGCGTCATTCAGGATGATAAAATAGTCATGAAGATAACTTCAACCGTTCTCAACGGCTGAAAGCGGAGGATATAAGTGAAGAAGCTTTACGAAGATTATATTTTTCTTGTACGCACAGTGCTCGAAGGCGGTCGTGCGGATGATTTCAACGGCGATTTTGAAAGGCTGCTTGAAATTGCCCGCGAGCACAATATGACAAATATATTGTGGTATGCCCTGCGCAAGAACAGGAATGTCCCGACGAATGTCGTCACGGAGCTCCAAAGCAGCCATAATATGCTCATGTTCAAGTGCGCCAATCAGAAGATGACGCGCGGCGAGCTTGAAAGTCTGTTTTCGTCTGCCGGGATAAAGCACATATTCCTCAAAGGCGCAGATGTTGCTCAGCTCTATCCCTCCGAGGATATGCGTGAGATGGCGGATATAGATGTCTATGCCGATCTCGACAGCCACGAGAAGATAAAGGATGTTCTCACGCAGGCGGGGTACAGCTTTGAGGGGCATAAAGGTCACCACGATGTTTTCCATCGCGACCCGTTCATCTCGGTCGAGGTTCACGAATCCGTGCTCGACCATCAGCGCGAAACGGGGCTTGACGCGTACTTTGTGCCGCCGTGGCAGCATACCGACGGCGAGGGCTTTGAATATCATTTCGACCCGAGCGATAACTACATCTTTCTTATGGGTCACCTCTTCGGTCATTTTCATCAGGGCGGCGTCGGCGTCAGATTCTTTGCCGATATGGCGCTCTATATGGAAAAATATAAGGACGAGCTCGATTGGGTGAAGATAAACTCCGTCTTTGAACGCTATAATCTTGATGAGGTTATGAATAATCTCAAGGCTCTTGCGCTCCACTGGTTCGGCGATGAGCCGGAGAGCGAGCTGCTCGACGAGATGGGCGAATACGTCTTCGAGTCCGGAAGCTACGGCAAGACCGCAAATATGGTGATGTATCTCGCAAACGAGGACGGCAGCAACTCTTTTGCCGCAGCTGTCAAACGAAAGCTGTTCATCTCTTCGTCCGAGATGCGCCGCCGCAGCAGGATAGTTGACAAATTACCTGTGCTATTGCCGTTGGCCTATGCTGTCAGAGCAGTTAAAATAATATTCACTCAGTTTTTCGAACTGCGTGCCTGGATGCGCGGAGTGAAGAGCGCAGACAGCGAAGCTGTCAAAAAATATAAGGAAATGATGCGCCGTTTTGGCGTGAAGTAAGAAAAAGTAAAAATAACTTGATTAACAGTGTCACAGTATGTATAATTATAATGTTACATATCGACAGTTCTTGAGAGGGGATTGCTAATGGAAAAACTAAAAACATTTGACGTTGATCTTAAACGCCTTTTCTTTGAAGTTCTCAAAAGACTTTGGCTGATATTGCTTGTCGGCATTATCTGCGGCTCGGGCGCATTTCTTTACGCCAAGTTCTTCATAACTCCGCAGTATAAGGCGACCGCAACTATCTATATCCAGAACTACACCGGCGAGAACGACGAAAAGATATATTCCTCCGACCTCAGCGCGTCCCAGAACCTTGTTACTACATATCAGGGACTGCTCACGAGCGACAATGTTCTCAACAGAGTCAAGGAAAAGCTCGGAGAGAACTACGATGTCGATGCCATACGCGCGTCGTTTACCGCCGAGGCTGTTGAGGACACACCCATACTTAAAATATCCATCAACAACAACGACCCCGAAGAGGCTGCTAAGATAGTCAATGAGATAGCCAAAGTTGCCCCGGACGCCATAATGAATCTTGTTGAGGGAAGCTCGGTCAAGGTCGTTGATCTTGCACGCGTGCCTACCGGAATAGACTCTCCTTCCTATAAGAAGCTGGCTCTCATTGGCTGCGTTATAGGCGCGGGTCTTACCCTTGCGATAATTGTCCTGCTCGTTCTTTTCAATTCTTATATCGAGGGCGAGGATGATATAGCCAAGCTCTTCGACGCTCCTGTCGTCGGCAAGATACCGGATTTCAATCTCTATGACGACAACGGCGAAAGAAAGAAAGGTTTCTTTTCGAAGAAAGGGGGCGCGTCTAAATGAAGCTTATAAGAAGAAGGCATAAAGTAAGCAGCCATCATTCTCCGTCCGAGCGCAAATATATCCTCGGTGATAACACCAGCTTCATCGTTGACGAGGCATATAACACCCTGCGAAGCAATATCGTTTTCTCGATGCCCGGCAAGGGCTGCAAGGTCGTCGAATTTACAAGCTGCGGTATGAGCGACGGCAAGAGCATAAATGTGCTCAACACCGCGATAACCTTTGCCGAAACAAATGTAAAGGTTCTGCTTATAGACTGTGACCTGCGCCGTCCGAATATTAACAGACTTCTTGCGCGCAAGTCGTCGCCCGGTCTTACGAATGTGCTTGTCAATGCCTGCACCCTCGAAGAGGCTATAGTCAGAATAGACGATTATAATCTCGATGTCATATTCTCGGGCTATCTTCCGCCCAACCCCAGCGAGCTTCTGAGCAGCGAGGCGTTCGCGGAGCTTATGGAGACGCTCAGGAAGAAGTATGATTATATATTCATCGATACTCCGCCCGTTTCCGCGGTTATCGATGCGGCGGTCATCTCGAAATATACCAACGGTACTGTTATAGTTGTCCGCCCCGGATCGACAAAGAAAGAGGAGCTTGTCAATGTTGTCAGCCAGCTTGAGTTTGCCGATGCTAAGATAGTCGGTTTTGTCCTCAACTGTGTCGACGATGAGCATGGCGGATATTACTACCGCGGCAAGTATAAGTACAATTACACTTATGCCTATGTCCACGGAGCAGAGAGCACAAAGACCGCCAAGAACACCAAGAGCAGTTCTAAAAACGAGTCTCAGAAATCGAAATAAAGCTAAAAGAGCAGTCTTTAGGGGCTGCTCTTTTTATGTGTATTCTGCCGAAAATATATAAGACTGTGGAAATTGCTTCCATTGTATGGTAAGATAAAAACAGAAAATGCGTATATGCGCGAACGAAGGAGAATGTCCTATGAGCGAAAAGAAACGAAGCGCAAAAGAGTTCTTCATGGACAACAACAAGAAAAATCTGAAGATATTTATAATTGTTGTGGTTGTAATATTAGTGCTGGCAGCTGTGACTATGGGCATTTATGTTTTTGCAAAAGTCGGGCTTATCAATATAGATAAGGACGGAAAGGTCGACCCGGATTATACTCTCGCGCCCGAGGACGAGTTCGACGATATGTATGATACGGCGGACACCTCCGGTCTCGACGCGCTCATAACGGCATGGGCGAAGAACGGCGGCACAAAATATTCGAGCAAGAATGTTATAAATGTCCTGCTTATCGGCGTTGACGATGCCGAGAGCAATTCTGGCCGCTCGGATGCCCTCATCCTGTTCTCGCTCAACAAGCGCACGAAGAAGATAACCCTCGTCTCTTTTCTGCGTGACAGTTATACATATATGAACATCCCGGACGCGGCGAGAAATCCCGAGCGCTGCTGCAAGCTCAACCATTCGTATAGATGGGGCGGCTATCCCGTTCTTATCGAAACGCTCGAAAACGACTACAAGATAGAAATAGATCATTATATCAGCGTCGATTTCAAGAGCTTCCCGAAGCTTATAGATGCGCTCGGAGGCGTGACGCTGAAAATCGAGCCGTATGAGGCGGAGTATATTAACCGCACGACCACTCAGATAGATAAAATTCAGTCCGGCGATGCCGTGAAGCTCAACGGAGCGCAGGCGCTCGTCTATACCCGCATCCGCCATGTCGATGCGGCGGGCGACCTCGGCAGAACCGCGAGACAGCGCACTATAATAACCGCGCTTATAAAGAGCGCACAGGGCGCGTCCCTGGGTCAGCTCAACAACGCTATGGATATCGTACTGCCCAATGTCCACACAAATTACGGCAGGGGAGAGATAATCTCGCTCCTGACTCAGGCGTTCGCCCAGAAGTGGATGAACTACGATATAGCGCAGATGGTCATGCCCTCGGAGGGCAACTATGTTGCGGCGAAGCTCTATACTTATTACGGGCGTGTGGCGAGAATGCAGCTTGACACCTGGGTCATCGATTATCCCGTCGCCGCGCGTGAGCTTCAGCTGGCGCTCTACGGCAAGACGAATATTAATATCGGCAGCGACCATGTCTCGGCGATAGACCTGTATAATCAGGGACTTGTCCCGACCCTCGGCGGCTCGACAGTCTCCGGCACACGCGCGCAGAGCAGCCATGCTTCGCCCGTGCAGACAAGTGGGGTTGAAACTCAGCCGACCGAAGCTCCGACGGAACATGAGACTGCATCTCCCGCAGCAGAGCCTGTAACGGCGGCAGAACCGGAAGAAGCGAATGATTGAGGAATAGTGCTATGTCAACAAACAGCGGCTTTTCTCAGCTTCTTGACCGCCACGAGCGCGAGGATTATAACGTCACCCTGTCGGAAGCTACCATAAGGAAAATGATATCCGAAGAATTTGAAGAGGCGGACAGAATAGTATCTGTAGGTTTTGACAAGTCCACGCGTGAAACCCTCGGCGCGGATGGGCAGCTGTTTATTCCGACAAGAAAATCCGACAAATTCCATATGCGAAAGCATACCGCCTGCCAGCGTCCGTATTATCACAGTCATTCGTTCTATGAATTTATCTATGTCCTGTCAGGCGAGTGTACCCAGCGTTTTAAAAATCCGGAACAAGTATTGACGCTCAAAAAAAGTCAGGCGTGTCTCTTACCGCCCGGCACGGTGCATTCGCTCGAAAAGAGCCGCAAGGGCGATAATATAATAAAAACCGTCATCACGACAGAGCTGTTTGAAAAATGTGCCGGAGACTTGAAACTCGTCAGCGAAATAACAGTGTTCGATAAAACTTCCGAGCAGGTCAATTTTATCGTCATGCGTCTGCTCGGAGAATATTACGGCGGCGCGGACTATTCCGAACGCGCCGTTGAAAATTATCTCTCACTTTTATTTATTGAACTTATGCGCGGCGGGAACAATAGAGACGGGCATCTGGCTGATGAGCTGAACCTCTATTTCGCCGAGAATGTCGGCTCCGCATCTCTTCGCGGCTTCGCGTCAACGCTTGGCTACAGCGAAAAATATGCCGGGCGCATGATAAAAGAACGCCTCGGCGCGAGCTTTTCGGAATTGCTGCTGTCCTACAAGCTGCAAAAAGCGGCTCAGCTCATGGCGGACACCGATCTTCCGATAGACGAAATCGCCCGCGAGGCAGGGTACAACAACCCGTCGGGATTATATAAGCAGTTCTTCGCATCTTACGGCATGACGCCGAGCGCATACAGAAAAATGACAGAATAAAGTTTCCCGGGGATAGAAAAAAGCGTTCCCGGGATATTTTATATTTCTGCGTAATTTGATAGAATTTATATTGAGAAAATACGAAACGGAGCGGTGCTATGAATGTCGAAAGAGTGACCCCGAAATCCCTTGAACCCAAAAAGGCGGCGAAATATGCTCTCGCCGTCTGCGAAGAGGGACTCGGCAAAAGCGGCGTTAAAACAAAAAATCTCGGCGGCGGCTCATTCGGCACGGCAGTCGGCGTGACCTTCGGAGACGGCGGTGAAGCAGTCGTTAAGTTCCTGCGCGCCGACGGAATGCTCGAAAAAGAGACGCATGATTTGCGGATTCTGTCCGAAAACTGCGGCGTGCGTATGCCGAGGGTTCTATATTCCCGCAGCGCCGACGGCAGCATACCGCTCGACTGCTATATTATGGACAAAATCGGGGGCAGCACGCTCTTTATGTCATTCGGCAAGCTGCTATATTCAAAGAGCGCGAAGCTGGCTTTTGCTGATAAAGTGACCGATGCGCTCCACGGCATCCACGAGTGTCGGTGCGACAAATTCGGCGACACAATGGACCCGCAGTTCTCGTCCTGGCTCGAGTGCTATGAGCCGTTTATGAATGATGTCTATTCGGCTGCAAAACAGCTCTCGGATGACGGACAGCTGTCCGCCGAGATAGTCTCGACCATGAGCCGCGCGAGAGATAAATT
>DJQG01000019.1:0-10294 GCA_002438685.1 Ruminococcaceae bacterium UBA6392
TTATTCGCCGAAGTATCTCTTGAGGAGTCCCGCAAAAGCCTTGCCGTGTCGGGCTTCGTCGCGAGCCATCTCGTGGACGGTGTCGTGGATAGCGTCGAGACCCTTTGCCTTTGCGAGCTTTGCAAGCTCGGTCTTGCCGAGGGTAGCGCCGTTCTCGGCTTCAACTCTCATCTCGAGGTTCTTCTTCGTCGAGTCGGTCACGACCTCGCCGAGGAGCTCGGCGAACTTGGCTGCGTGCTCAGCCTCTTCGTGAGCTGCCTTTTCCCAGTAGAGACCGATCTCGGGATAACCCTCTCTGTGCGCGACTCTCGCCATTGCAAGATACATGCCGACCTCGCTGCACTCGCCTGCGAAGTTGTCTCTGAGTCCCTGAAGGATCTCGGGATCAACATCTTTGGCAACGCCGACAACGTGCTCGGAAGCCCAGGTCATGCCCTCTTCCTGCTTGATGAATTTAGAACCGTCGGCTCCGCAGATGGGGCACTTGAAGCCCTCCGGAACAGAATCGCCTTCATAAACATAACCGCAAACGGGACATACGAATTTCATAATGATTTCTCCTTTACACTTTAAAAATTTTTTATCGTAAAACTCCGGCGTCGTCATCCTCCGCCGTGTTTTGCTGACAATCGGGACAGAGTCCGTAATAGATGATCTTCTTGTGCCGCACGAGCAGCCCGAGCTCGAAAATATCTTCGGGCAGTCCTCGTTCGACTCCGAGATCGATTATCTTCGAGCATCGCTCGCAGATGAAGTGGCTGTGAGAGTCGGTGTTGCCGTCATAGTGGATGCTCTTGTTGAGCGTCTCAAGCGTCGTTATCAGCCCCATATCATTGAGCAGGCTCAGATTGCGGTAGACGGTGCCGAGGCTTATCTTCGGCAGCTCGGCGCGCACACGCGAATATATCGTGTCCGCAGTCGGGTGATCGCGAGCCGCTTTTACGACTTTCAGAACAGTATCACGCTGTGACGAATATCTCATATTGCTTCCTCTCAAGTTCATAATCAGTAATGATTACTGTTATTAGTATATCATACTTTCTCTGTTTGTCAACACTTTTTTAAAAATTTTTTTAGGGCGTGATACTATTTGTTGTGAAATATCTGATGCCGAGAGAATAGAGGTACTTTAAAGTGTCCGGGTTGTCTATCGTCCACGCGGCGAGCGGGATGTCCATATCAATGGCGGCGTTTATTTTGCTGTCGGTGTTCTTCGGGTTGTTGCCGTTGAATGCCGCGCGCATATTGCCGTGATTCTTGCAGAAGTCAAGCGCCTCGTCCGAAAGCTCGCTCGTCAGCAGCCAGTATGTCTGCTCGGGGCACTCTTTATATAATGTATCGAGTATGTCTGTGTCGAACGAGATAACAATCGTGCTCTTGCCCTTGGCGGCATAGGCTTTGAAGAACTCAACGAGCGAGTCGAGATTGTCTTTGCCTATGCTCTTTATTTCGATCATGGGCTTTACATCGGGATAGTATTCGTCGAACAGAGCCATCGTCTCTTCGAATGTGGGGAGTTTTAGGTCGGTGTAGTTCTCTATATTCGCGCCGTTGTCGATTTTCAGCGCGCTGACTTCGTCGAGGGTATATTTGTTTATCTTGCCGTGTCCGTTCGTCGTGCGCTTGAGATCGTCGTCGTGCATGACTATCCACTTGCCGTCGGAGGTCGGCTCGATATCGAACTCGACATAGTTATACTTCGCTTCGCACGCCGCCTTGAAAGCGGGGAGAGTGTTCTCCGGTTCGATTGCGCTCAGGCCTCTGTGCGCCGTGAGCGTTATCTCGTCGAGGTTTATTCCGCTGACGCTCTTTATCGAGACGATCTCTTTCGGGCGGATCTTCTTCGTGTGGAACTTCGCGAACAGTTCGCCCGCAATGCCCGCTATCGTGACGGCGCAGAGTACGCAGATAAGTATCTTTGTTTTCTTCTTCATCATTTTTCTCCCTGTTTAAGTATTATTATTGTCTGCCCGGAATTGTCTCCCGGGCGAATTTCCTTTATTCTTTTTGATTCGAGTCCGCCTCGCACGAGGGATTGCAAAACCGTGCCGCCGTTGAAGCCGTGGATTATCTCAAGGTGCGTTATATCCGCCGAGCCGTTTTCGATTAGAGACTCGAGCCGGAATTTTGCTTCGCGCTCGCGCATACCGTGGATGTCAACCGAAAGCGCGAATCCGCTTTTTCTCGTTATCTTCATATTTTTGTCTCCGATTTTTTATTTATTATATTATATATAGTATAAATCACATAAATTTAAAAGTAAAATGAATTTTCTTCTTATTTTATTGTTCGGAGGAATTTTACGGAAAATCAGGGAAATAATATACTCAAAAAACGGGCGGTGACAAAAATGAAGAATTCTCAGATAAGAGTGTGCGGCAGGGCGGCGCAGACGGATTCGGGAGCGGGCGGAGCCGTTATGTTCGGCTGCCTCGCGGCGGCGGCCGTCGCCGGGGGATTCATGACCGCGGGGGCGCGGCTTTTGCTCAACGCCTCCGCGGTGACCTCCGCGCTCTCTTCCGTGTCAAAGCTGCTCAGTCCCGCTGTTAATGCGGCGGCGTGTCTTTTGCTGACACTCGCCGTCTCGGCTCTCATCGCGCCGCTGAGGCAGGGGATGAAGCGGTATTTCCTGTTCGGCGCGCTGGGGCAAAAACGCCACGCCTCCGAGTGTACCGCAGCGTTTCGCGGCAAACGCGCCTTTTCCGCGCTCTGCCTGCATGTCGCGCTCGCGGCGCTGAACCTCGCTTTGCGGATATTTTTTCTCCTGCCGGGCGCGGCTCTTGCGGCGGGCGGAATATATATGCTTCTCTCGTCAACTGTCGGCATTCTGACGATAGCCGCCGTGCTCACGGGGAGCATACTCATGCTTATATCGGGCTGCATATTCTGCTCCGACGCGCGGCAGGCGTGGTCGGCGGCGGAGTATATTCTCGCCGCCGATCCGGATGTTTCAATAAAACAGGCTCTGCGCCAAAGCCGCAATATCATGCGCGGGCACTGCCGCGCTTTTGCCCGATTCAAGGCGGGATTTGTTCTTTGGTTCCTCAGCTGCATATTGATTTTGCCCGCATTTTTCGTCGTTCCGTATTACGGTCAGTCCTGCGCGGTGTGGATGACGGAGACACTGGATTTCAAAAATACAGTTCTCCGAAAATAAACCGATTTGACAAAGATATACAAAAAAATATTGATTATCTGCCCGTAATTTGGTATTATATTCCGTGAAATATATCGGGGTGCGGCAATCCGCCCCGGAACGGAGGACATACAATTGGAAAAGAAAAAGCTCGGAGGGCGGATTCTCTTCAACATCATCCTGTTCGGTTTCATCGGACAGGTCGCATGGGCTGTTGAGAATGTCTACTTCAACACATTCCTGTTCAACTACATCGGCGGCACAGCCGACGATATAGCAAAGATGGTCGCCGCGTCTGCGATAGCCGCAGTTGTGACCACATTCATAATGGGTACTCTCAGCGACAAGCTTGACCGCCGCAAAATATTCATCAGCGGCGGCTACATAATCTGGGGCTTCACCGTCGCCGTGTTCGCATTCATCTCGCGCGAGAATATCGGAAAACTCTTCAATATCTCCGATACCTCCAAGGTCGTCGCCGCAACGGTCTGCGTTGTTATCATCATGGACTGCATCATGACCTTCTTCGGCTCGACCTCGAACGACGCCGCGTTCAACGCGTGGGTCACCGATGTCACCGTCCCCGAAAACCGCGGCACTGCCGAAGCGGTTCTGGCGCTTCTGCCCGTGTTCGCAACCGTTATAGTCACCGTCGCTTTCGGCGTCGGCGTTGAGGCGGCAGGCTATCCCGCATGCTTCATGTTCCTCGGCGCGCTCGTCACAATATGCGGAATCATCGGTCTGTTCTCTGTCAAGGATCCGCGCAAGGGCGTAAAACAGAGCACAAACTATTTCAGCGACCTTATCTACGGCTTCCGCCCGTCGGTTATAAAAAATAACGCGGCGCTCTATCTCTGCCTTGCGTCCGCCTGTATCTTCAACACCGCAGTTCAGGTGTTCATGCCCTACATATTCATCTATGTTCAGCACTATCTCAAATTTGACCTCAACACATTCCAGATAACCACGCCCATAATCATTGGCGGCGCGGCGGCTGTTGTCGGTCTTGTCGTTGTAACTATCCTGCTTGGCAAGCTTCTCGACAAGGTCGGCAAGAGAATATTCGTCTTCCCCGCAGTTCTTCTCTTCGTCGCGGGACTCGTCGCCGTTTTCTTTGCAAAGACTCTGCTCACTTTCGTGCTCTTTGCGCTCGTTATGATCCTCGGCTACGGTCTTCTTATGATAATCCTCAACGCCACCGTGCGCGATTACACTCCCGAGGATAAGGTGGGCCAGTTCCAGGGCGTCAGACTTCTGTTCACCGTCACCCTGCCTATGATAATCGGACCGAAGGTCGGCAGCTGGACTATTTCCGAGTTCTCCGGCAGATATGAGCTGGGCACCATGCTCAACGAATACGGCGAGAGCACTCTCGTCCCGATTCCGACGATATTCCTCGTCTCCGCGATAATCGCGGTGTTTATAATCGTGCCGCTTATCTTCCTTGCGAAGGTCACTAAGGAGAAAAAAGCATGAAAAGAATAATATCTGCGATTCTCTGCGTTGTTATGCTCATATGCATCCTGCCGATGTCGGCCTTCGCGCAGGATACCGTGACGCCGATAATACTCGTTCAGGGCTATTCGGGTCCCTCTCTGTTCTATGACCTCGGCGGCGAAAACGAGCATCAGGTCTGGGGCATCAATATGGATGACCTCAAAAAGATAGTCATTGCCCGTATCCCCGAGCTCGCAGGCGGTCTTGCCGGCGCGGCGTTCGGCGATTATGCAAGGCTCGTTAAAGTCGTCGGCGAGGCGGGAATTGAGCTGCTTGAACCCCTGCGCTGCAATCCGGACGGCACTTCGAAATATGATCTTTCAGTTTATCCCGAAGGCGCGGCGAACACCCGCGCATCCGTCCTCAAGGCAAAAGGTGAGGATAAATACATAGCTGAAAAAGAAATTTCCGCTGATCTCATCGAGCGCATCGGCGCGGAGAACCACTTCACTTTCACCGAGGACTGGCGCATGGGTCAGGTCGAAAACGCCGCCAAGCTCGACAAGTTCATTCAGGAAGTGAAGGAGCTCACCGGAAGTAAGAAAGTCAATCTCTACGGTCTCAGCCACGGCGGTCAGCTGACTGCGACATATCTCTATTATTACGGCGCAAAGGGCGATGTTGACCGCGCAATAATGGACGCTCCCGCGACCTGCGGCACTCAGCTCGTCGTTGACCTGTTCGAGGGCAACATCCATTTCGATGTCGCGACCCTTATAGAATATGTCGAGATAGGCTTCCGCAAGGAGTATGAATATGAGTGGCTTGTTGAGGCATTCGGCTTCGACCGCCTCAATCAGGCGTTCAACGATATTCTTCATCAGTATCTGCTCGATATTGTTATAAACTTCGGCAGCGTCTGGGATTTCGTTCCCCCCGACAAGTACGAGGAGTTCAAGGCAAAATATCTCGACCCCGTCGAGAATGCCGGACTGATAGCCAAGAGCGACGAGATGCATTACAATGCCATGGCTCACATGAGCGAGGGCTTGAAGCGCGCTCAGGACGCAGGCACAAAGATAGCGATAATCGCGAACACCGAGCACGATATCGGCACGAGCACCGGAGTCAACTCCGACTATATTATCGACGTTCACTCGGCGTCCGGCGCATACTGCGCCCCGTTCGGCGAGAAGTTCCCGGCGGACTACAAAAAGCAGAACACGGTCTGCAATGACCCGACTCATTGGCACATCTCGCCCGAGCGCGACATAGACGCGAGCTGCGCATATCTGCCCGAGAACACCTGGTTCGTCAACGGTCAGTTCCACGGAATGTGCCCGTGGGACAGATACACGAGAAATTTCTATCTGACATTCTTCTTTACAGACAGAATAACGGATGTCTATTCCGATCCCGAGTTCCCGCAGTTCAACCTCGGTCAGAACCCCGCGAACGGACTTTATGTCAAGTTCGACAAGTCCCCGTCGGGCTTCCACACATCGAAAGATACCGCACTGACTATAGAGAGCCTTTCGGAGCAGTACGACACCGAGATAATCAGCGTCAAGGCGGACGGCATGGATGTCGACCTCTCGGCGAAAAACGGCACCGTTCTTAAAGTCGGCGAGAGCTGCGAGATAGATTTCAAAAAGCACTCCCTGCCCAAGAGCACCGAGCCGTTCACCGCAACGGTCGTCTATTCGCTCAAGAACGGTCAGGTGCCGTTCGTCAAGAGCCGCACATTCACCTTTACGGCGATGAGCGGCAGCGAATATGACAACTATGTGTTCTTGTCCGGCAAGAAAAACACGCCCGGCAGCGCGGCGAACGGCGGCGGAAAAACTCCGCTGACCCCGCAGACCGGCGCACCGATAGCGGTCTCCGCGATAACACTCCTCGCCGGCGCGGCAATGCTACCGATAGCCGGAAAGAAGAGAAAGAAATAATATCAAAAGCTCAGGCGCGGCATATAACCGCTGTGCCTGAGCTTGCTTATTTTACACTGTATAATATTACGACAGCTGTTTATCGACAATATTTACGGCTGCAAATCCTAATTTATAACACCTCCCAAACAAAAAGCCAAGCTGCGAAACACAGCCTGGCTTTGAATTTTTATGCTTTAGTTACTGTTTTGGCGAGAAATAGACTTTTCCGGGCTCGAGTGTCTTGCCGTAGATGCTGTAGAGCTCGTGGACGGTGACAAACTCAAATCCCTCGGCGTGCAGCTCGGCGGCTATCTGTTCGAATGCATCGGCGGTCATTTCGTAGAGATCGTGCATGAGGACTATCTCGCCGCCGGTCGCGTGGTCGACAACGGAGGAAATTATCTTCTGCATGTCCGCGTTGCGCTGAGCCTCGGTTCTGCCCGACCCCTGCCTGTCCTTGTATTTCCAGTCCTCGGTGTCAATGCACCACTGGATGAGCGGGAGGTCGAAGTCTTTCTGAATTCCCTTGTAGTCGCCGTAGGGGACTCTGAACAGAGTCGGCTCAACGCCGATGACCTCTTTGACTATGGCATTCGTCTTGTTTATCTCCTGCTTGCGCTCCTGCGCACTTATCTTCCTGAGATTCGCGTGGCTCCATGAGTGGTTGCCTATTTCGCATCCCATGGAGTAGGCGCGCTTGACCTCTGCCGAGTAGCTTCCGACGCGCGTGCCGAGGACGAAGAATGTCGCCTTGCCGTTGTATTTCTGGAGCGTGTCGAGGATCCGGTTGGTCGCGATCTTGCTCGGACCGTCGTCAAAGGTGAACGCAATATATTTTACCCCAGCGGGCAGTTTCGGCTTTTTGTGCTGCGTTGTGCTCTCGGGCTTGGCTGAACTTTGCTGTGTAGTTTCCGTGACTGCCTCTGCGCCGAGCAGAACCTTTGCGGCTTCGGTCGAAAATATCGGCTTTATATCATTGAGCTGGAACACCGCTTCAACGCAGCCTTTTTCTTCGTCAAACAGGACTCCCGAGTCAAAATAGAATGTTAAGCTGTCGGAGCTTATCGAGAATTTTGTGAAGTTCTTCTTGTCGGCTGAGGTGTTCTGCTTGAACTTATCCGAGCCTACGCCCGCGTTGAACAGGCGGTTGTCGGTGAAATAAGATACGACCCGCGTGCTGGCAATTTTTTCGTAGCCGTCAGAAAAAATGTCGTCCGCGCTCAGCTGCTTGCCGGAGGGAATATCAAAGACAAGCGTCTCTATCCTGTCTGTCTTTATGCTCTTATCGGGTATGTCGGTCTTTATCTCGAACACGACGCTGACATATTTGTTCTTGCCGTTGTCCGTCACAAGATAGCTCTTGTAGTCGGCGCTCAGCGTCGGCAGCTCGCCCTTGGGCTTAGAGTTCGGCACTTCCTTAACGAACCTGTCGGCTATCTCCTGCGCTGCCGCTTTTATCCGGCTGTCTATCGCCTCAACGCCTATCGCGGGGTAGTGAATGCCGTAGGCGTAGTGATTTTCGTATGTTATCATCGACTGTGTCTCGCCGACCTCCCTGTCCTGGGCGGTGTGCTGGAACTTGAGACTTAGTTCTTCTTTCTGTTTATCGCTTTTGACCGCACAGCCTGCCGCGCCGAATATAAACAGCACGGTGCACATCAGAGCCGCGAGACGGCGAAATAATTTTTTCATATCGTTTTTCCTTTCCGTAAAAACTTACGAACAGATATTATTATAGTATAAAAAGGCGAACTTTGCAATAAAAGCGCGCAAACTGTAACCTACTGTTACACTCTGTTATTGATTTGTAATTTGTGCGGGTGTCTATATCCTATTCACTAAAACGGCTGAATTGACCTCAAAACTGCAGATAAATGCCGCGAAAGCCTGTCTTTTTTTGTCTTTTGTTCCGAAATCGACGCGGATATGGCTATTTTTCTTTTTAAGAGTAACAATTTATCGGCATTTTAGTATAATAAAGTATCTTCAATTTTAAAAAGGGGAGAGCCTTATGACAAAAGTCGTCAAGTTCGGCGGAACTTCGCTCGCGGAGGCGAAGCAGTTTCTCAAGGTCGCCGATATAATCAGATTAGATCCCGACCGCCGCTATGTCGTGCCGTCCGCGCCCGGCAAGCGTTTCAGCGGAGATACAAAAGTCACCGATATGTTTTATGCCTGCTACGATTCCGCATCGAGAGGCGGCGATTTTGAAGAGATATTCCAGAAAATAAAGAACCGCTACAACGATATAATTTCCGGGCTCGGGCTTGATATGTCGCTCGAAGATGATTTTGAGCATATACGCCTCAATTTCATCGGCAGAGCCGGACGCGACTATGCCGCGTCGAGAGGCGAGTATCTCAACGGCAAGATAGTCGCAAAGCTGCTCGGCTTCGCGTTTATAGATGCCGCCGATGTCATATTCTTCGACGAGAGCGGCAAATACGACGCAAAGCGCACCATGCCCATTCTGCGCGAGCGTCTGAGCTACACTGAATATGCAGTTATTCCCGGCTTCTACGGCTCGATGCCCAACGATACTATCCGTACATTTTCGCGCGGCGGTTCTGATATAACCGGATCTATAGTTGCGGCGGCGTCCGACGCCGATCTCTACGAGAACTGGACGGATGTCTCGGGCTTCCTTATTGCCGATCCGCGCGTCGTTGATGATCCGCAGGTCATGAAGACAGTTACATACAGGGAGCTGCGCGAGCTTTCGTATATGGGCGCTACCGTTATTCACGAGGATGCGATATTCCCCGTCATGCAGAAGAAGATCCCGATCAGAATAAAGAATACCAACGCCCCGGAGGACGCGGGCACGCTTATCCTTGCCGACACCGACGAGCCCGCCGAGAACACCGTCACCGGTGTGGCGGGGCGCAAGGGCTTCTCTTCGATAAACATTGAAAAATACCGCATCCACGACGAGTGCGGAGCGGTGCGCAAGATGCTTGAGGTGCTCGAGGAGCACGGCGTGAATTTCGAGCATATCCCCTCGGGAATCGACAATTTCAGCATCGTTGTTGAGACTACGAGCCTCGGCGACGAGACTGATGATATAGTCTATGACATAAAGAAAGTCACTTCGGCGAGCAGCGTGACGGTCGAAAACGGCATCGCGCTCATCGCAGTCGTCGGACGCTCGATGAAGTCCACGCGCGGCGTTGCGGGCACGATATTCTCGAGCCTCGCCAAGGAGAACATCAATATAAAGATGATCGACCAGGGTTCGAGCGAGATAAACATCGTCATCGCCGTCGCGGAGCGCGACTACGAGCGCACGATAAACACGATATATTCGGCATTCGTGAAATAAATAAAACAATCGGCGGCGGGGAGAGTCCCTGCCGCCGGAGCTGTTATTTGAAGCAAGTAGTTCGATGCATTTAAAGTAAGATGTTTCTGCAAGCAAGAATGAAATAAAATCTGCTCCTTCATATGCCGCAGGCATATTTCACTCGTTTCGTAAGAAACGAATTTCACTGAAAAAAGGACTTGCTTTTGCAAGTCCTTTTTCCTGGCCCGCCCGGAGGGATTCGAACCCCCGACCTTCAGAATCGGAATCTGCTGCGATATCCAGCTTCGCTACGGGCGGATGTGCGGATATTATAGCACAGAAGAAAGCCGGAAGCAAGAGCGGCGGACGCGTGGCGCAAAAATATTTTTCCGACGGTCAACAAAATTGGAAAAAGCTCTTGCAAAAAAGCGAAGTCTCGCTTATAATATATGAGCTGTTGATTTTTCTGCTACTGTGGCTCAGTTGGTAGAGCAGCTGATTCGTAAT
>DJQG01000019.1:10316-10476 GCA_002438685.1 Ruminococcaceae bacterium UBA6392
AGGTCGCCGGTTCGAGTCCGGCCAGTAGCTCCAGAAAAGGCATTTGCTTTTGCAGGTGCTTTTTCTTTTTTATTTTACTTGTTGTATTGCGGCTTTGATAAAAATAAAAACAGCCTTAGTCAAAGACAAAGACTGTTTATGGAGCGGATGACGAGGCTCG
>DJQG01000019.1:10590-10806 GCA_002438685.1 Ruminococcaceae bacterium UBA6392
TCAAGAAAAAATTGAAGTTTTTCGTATTTTTATTTTGAGCCCTTAAAAGACCCGGGCTTTCCGAATTTGGATAGGCTGAAAATCGCGGGAAATAACAATCAACAAGTAAACCACCACTAAAAATCATTTGATTTCTTAAGGGTTAGTTTTATAGTTGTATCAGTTTGATGCAGACAATCAATTTTCCCGGTCACGGTAGCCTTTAATATTTTCTTA
>DJQG01000019.1:10827-14595 GCA_002438685.1 Ruminococcaceae bacterium UBA6392
TACCGTCAAACAGTTTTTCAAATTCTTCGAGAGTTCCTTGTGTGAGCAAATCTTTTTGACAAACGAAGTTCCCGCTTTTCTTCCCCATCGGAAATGATAAAAAGTAGAACTCTCCATAGTCATAAGCTGTTTTTACTAATCCGATACCTCTGCTCTCGCTTTGTTTATCGGAAATACAAATGAGATTATCATCTGTAACATATATTCTTTTAGGCGTTATTTCTTTTCTTCCCCTTGGGGTTTTAATGCGAACTGCTATCATGGCGTATGCAAAAACCGCACAATATCCGTAAAATATTGAAAATGTCTGAAAAATTCTCATCAGCATAAAGATCAAAGGCAGCACCATTACCAAGCCAAAAATAACTGCGTTTTGCATATAAGTAACATACTTCTTGAAAAAGAATTTTTCTGATGCTCCGGTAAGATATCCGTTAAATTCAATCATATATTTTTCCTCTTTGTATTTTATTCAGAAATCTGTAGCTCAAATCCAAATATCATTTCCGTTCTAATACTCACCGCAGATAGTCCAAAAGTGCTGTGTACCCTATGAATATTATATAGAACAAAACACCGATACATATTGTGAGAAAACACAGTATACCGTGCCATGGCTGTTTTTTAACTTTTATACTTAACAAAATCATAAACAGAACTATCAAAGACAAAGCAAACAACGACACTGCATGAAATGCTATCCTGTTTTCCAGAAGTCCCGGAATGAATGGTGCCGTAGCAGATATCAGCATCGATATGACAGGAAGCAGTATCATAATTTTAGTAGATGTTTTTGTTTTCTTTATTTTTTCAAAAAGTTCGGCAATTTTTTTCTTAATCAAAAGTCAATTATCCTTTTTTGTTCGATTTTTTTACCGCTTCGCTTATTTCCCATCCCTGCCGATAAGATTGCGCTCGGCGTTGACGATGAAGTCCTGGATGTTAGTCACAACGCCCGTGATGCTCAGGCTTCCTCTGTCCTTGAGCTTGTTGACGGCGAACTCCGACACATCGACAACATAGAAATATACGGGTCTGACAACGCCGTCCACCACCTGATATGACGGGGTCATGTTGCCCGTCGCTATCGTGTGCAGCTGAGTGGCGAGGGCTATTACCGTCGTCGCCTCGCTTGTATGCTTTCGCATGGCGTCCTGCGCGTCGTATACATTCGGTATAACATCGGGCAGAGGACCGTCGTCGCGGATGGAGCCCGCGAGCACATAGGGGATATTGTTCCTGACGAGCGCCTGCATGATGCCCGTGCGGACATTGTTCTGCTCGACATAGTTCTTTATTCCGCCCGCTTTGCGGACAAGGTTTATCGTGTGCAGGTGATGATAGTGCCCGTTGGGGACATTGTGCTTTGTGTATATGTCCTGCCCGAGCCCGGTGTGGAACAGATCGCCCTCGAGGTCGTGCGTCGCGAGAGCGTTGCCCGCAAAGAGCGCGTCGCAGTAGCCGTTGTTGATGAGCGATTCCATGGCGGCGCGGGAGTCGTGGTCGAACACGCAGGCGGGACCCAGCACCCAGACTATCTTGCCGTGGTCGCGGTCGTGGCGCAGGATATCATAGAGGCGGTCGTAGTCGCGGGAATACGAAGTCTCGCGGCTCTGCCCCATCCTGAACGCGAACGCCTGATCGACGCTGTTCTCCGGGGCGGAGAAGCCGTCCGCATGGACGAAGATGCCGTCTCTGCCGTCGTCCGTGCGGTTGACGACTACCTCGTCGCCCTTTTTTATATTCCTCATCTCGACAGCGTAGGGCACACCGTCTTTTATCACGACGGAGCAGTCCATGCGGCTGCCTGTGAGCATCTTCCACTCGCCGTTTATCTTGAAATATTCGGGATATATTGTAGTCGCGTAGAAATTCTCCGGGATGTAGCCGTCCCCCGCCTTTTCGGTCGTCACATCGGGGAATGATATAAACGGCTCGCGGTCGAATTTCGGGGGAGTATATTTTTCCGGCTTGAACATAGTATCACCTGTTTTTATTTTTGTTTAGTATATAATATCATGCGCGGGGGTATAAATCAATCGCGGGATTGACACAAAGCGTCACGGACTATATAATCCATATGTAGGAAATTATATATCGGAGGGTCAATATGCGCAGTATTATATTCAGATGGGTCATGCGATTTGCCGCGGCTGCGGCGAGCTTGTGCTCAAAAACGCAACCGACCCCAACACGGTCGTTTTCTATGAGATAAGCGTCAAATAACCCCAACGGAGGAACCAATATGAAATTCTGTGATATGCCATATGAGAGAATAGATGTCAAGGCCGAGACCGAAGCACTCGATGCGGCGGCGGAACGCCTCAGCGCGGCAAAAACGCTCGAAGAGGCGGAGGAAGCTTTTTCGGAGCGTGAAAAAATAATCTCCCATGTCCAGACGATGAGCACGATAGCCTATATCCGCCATACTGTCAACACCCTCGACGAGTTCTATGAGAAAGAGAACGACTTCAACGACGAAAACGCCCCGCTCATTGAGCAGAGCGAGCAGAAATTCACCGAGGCGATGCTTTCGAGCCCGCTTCGCACGCAGCTTGAAGAGAAATACGGCAAGCTGATGTTCGTCAACGCGGAGCTTTCGCGCAGGTGCTTCTCGCCCGAGATAATCCCCGATCTTCAGGAGGAAAACAAGCTTTCGAGCGAATATCAGAAGCTGATAGCCTCGGCGCAGATAGATTTCAACGGCGAAAAGCTGAGCCTCTCCCAGCTCAGCGCATATAAAGAAAACGCCGAACGCGACGTTCGCCGCGCGGCATACGGGGCGGAGAGCGGGTTCTATATGGCTCATGCCGATGAGCTTGACAGGATTTTTGACAGCCTTGTAAAATGCCGCACCCGCATTGCAAAAAAGCTCGGATTCAATACTTTCACCGAGCTCGCATATTGCCGCCAGACGCGCAACTGCTATGACGCGAAAGATGTTTCGGCGTTCCGCTCGCGCATCGTGCGCGATATAGTGCCGGTCGTCTGCCGCCTGAAAGATATGCAGAAAAAGCGCATCGGCATAGACGATATGAAAATATACGACGACCCGTTCGCGTTTAGAGAGGGCAACCCGAAGCCCGACGGCTCGTCCGAGGATATCCTCGCCGCGGGAAAGAAAATGTATGAGCAGATGAGCCCCGAGACAGGGGAGTTCATAAACTTCATGTATGACAACGCCCTCATGGATGTCCTGAGCGCAAAGGGCAAGGCTGCGGGCGGCTACTGCACAGAGATACTCGAATACAAGTCGCCGTTCATCTTCTCGAATTTCAACGGCACTTCGGGCGATGTCGATGTGCTCACCCACGAGGCGGGTCACGCGTTCGCCTATTACAGCGTCAGAGACAAAATGGAGCTTTGCGATCAGATAAGCCCGACTATGGAGTCGTGCGAGGTCCATTCGATGTCCATGGAGTTCTTTGCGTGGCCGTGGCACGAGCTGTTTTACGGCTCGGATGCCGTGCGCTCGCGCTTTGTCCATCTCGAGAGCGCGCTGGTCTTTTTGCCCTACGGCACGATGGTCGACGAGTTCCAGCACATTGTCTATGACTCGCCGGAGCTGACGCCCGCCGAGAGAAACGAAAAGTGGCTCGAACTCGAGCAAAAGTACCGCCCGTATATGGACTTCGGCGATGTCGATTTCTATTCGAACGGACGCGGCTGGCAGAGACAGCTGCACATCTATCTCTATCCGTTCTATTATATCGACTACTGCCTCGCGCAGACCGCGGCGCTCGAATTCTGGTCGCTGAGCCAGAAAGA
>DJQG01000135.1:0-4019 GCA_002438685.1 Ruminococcaceae bacterium UBA6392
CTTCGCAAGCCGTTCCCTCGCCTTTCCCAAAAAGATATCTAACACTGCGGCGCGGCTATGGGAAGCTTGATTATAAAGACTGATTGGGTCACTCGCTTTTACTTTGCTTTTTATCCAATTTACGAAATACATTTCACCTGTCATTTCAATCACAAGCAAAAATATTCGGAGTCGAATTATGCCGGGATTTTTATGTGATCTGCATATCCACTCGTGTCTGTCGCCCTGCGGCGACGAGGAGATGACTCCCTATAACCTTGTCAACATGGCAAAGGTCATGGGGCTGGATATCCTTGCGCTGACCGACCACAACTCTTCGCTCAACTGCCCCGCAGCAGCGCGTGCGGCTGAGGAGGCGGGAATTGCTTTTGTTCCCGGCATGGAGCTGACGACTTCCGAGGAAGTTCACGTCGTGTGCCTGTTTCCCTATGTCGATTCCGCGCTCCCGTTTTCGGACTATGTTGCCGAACGCCTGCCGAAGATTAAAAATCGGCTCGATATTTTCGGCGAACAGCTGATAATGGACGACCGGGACGGTATTCTCGGGCGCGAGAAAAATCTGCTGAGCACGGCGAGCTTTATTTCAATCGGCGAGGTTTTTCCGCTCGTCTCCGGCTTCGGCGGGGTCTGCTATCCCGCTCATGTTGACCGCCCGTCGTTCAGCGTGACTGCAAACCTCGGCTCGTTCGACGAAAGCTGGGGATTTGCAAACGCCGAGATGTCTGCTTTCGCTCAGGCGGACAGGCTCATTGAAGAGCATCCGCTGCTCCGAAAAATGAGGCTTTTACGCGCGTCCGACGCGCACTGTCTCGAAAATGTCGGCTCGGCGAGCACCGAGCTCGAACTCCCCTGCGCATCGCCGCAGGCGGTCATTGATCTGTTGAAAGGTAATTACTACCTGTAGGGTGTGTAATTGGTATATAGTTTATCGATATTTTTTTCCTTAAACTGTAGCAATTTTCAGACCCGCATGATATAATTACTCTTAATGTGAAAAGGAAGCCCCTTTTTGCCTATCTGTTATTTTTCTCAAACCTAAGGAGGGAATGGCTACAAATGCTCAAAAAAATCAGTAAGATACCTTTTTCCGGCACCCCGGAACAGGAAGAGAAGCTTAAAGCCGTTATCGCAGAATGCAACGGCGACAAGAGCCTGCTGATGCATGTCATGCAGGAGGCTCAGCTCATCTACGGTTATCTTCCGTTCGAGGTACAGGCTATGATAGCCGAGGGAATGGACGTTCCGCTCGAGAAGGTATACGGCGTATCGACTTTCTACGCCCAGTTCGCTCTGAGTCCCAAGGGCAGATACAACATCTCCGTATGTCTCGGAACCGCCTGCTATGTCAAAGGCTCGCAGGCTATCCTCGACAAGATAAGCGAGAGACTCGGCATCGGTCCCGGCGAGTGCAGTGACGACGCGTGCTTCTCCATCGAAGCGTGCCGCTGCATCGGCGCGTGCGGACTTGCTCCCGTCATGACGATCAACGACGATGTCTACGGCAGACTCACCCCCGATCAGATAGACGGCATTCTCGACAAATACCTGGACGCTTAACGCCATGCGCGAGCTGTCACTCAACATTCTCGATATAGCCCAGAACTCCATATCCGCCGGAGCATCGCTGATAAAAATAGATGTCAGCGAAAGCAGAGAAGAGCATCTTCTCACGCTCACGGTTTCCGACAACGGCTGCGGCATGGACGAAGAACAGCTTCGGAATGTCTGCGATCCGTTTTTCACCACGCGCACAACGCGCAAGGTCGGCATGGGCATACCGCTGTTCCGCCTCGCGGCAGAGCAGACCGGCGGCAGTTTTGAGATAACCTCAAAAAAAGGCATCGGCACCTCCACAAAAGCGCTATTTCATTCGGACAGCATCGACTTCACCCCCCTCGGGGACATGACCTCAACGGTAACGGTGCTCATATCAATGAACACCGACAGGGATTTTATCTACCGCCGCTCGGTCGATGAAAAAGAATTCGTGCTCGACACGCGAGAAATCAAAAAAATCCTTGACGGCGTGCCGCTCGACAATCCGGATGTTGTGCAGTGGATAAAAGAATATATCAACGAGAACACAGCGCTCATTACAAAAACCATATGACGGCGCCCGGCGCCGGGAAAGGAATAACCATGAAATCACTTGCTGAACTTAACGCAATAAGAGATAAGGCAAAAGCCAATATGAATATCCGCGAAGACAACGAGAACGCGACCCGCGTGCTCGTCGGCATGGCTACCTGCGGCATCGCGGCAGGTGCAAAGCCCGTGCTCACCGCACTCGTTGACGAGATTGCCCGCCGCAATCTCAGCCATGTCACCGTCTCGCAGACCGGCTGCATCGGCATGTGCCAGTATGAGCCGATAGTCGAGGTTCTTGAACCCGGCAAAGAAAAGGTCACCTATGTCAAGGTAACGCCCGAAATGGTCGCGCGCATCGTCAGCGATCATCTCGTCAACGGCAACCCCGTCGGCGAATTCACGGTCGGTGCTATCGCCAAATAACAAGGAGGAAAATCAATGTATCGTTCACACGTTCTTGTCTGCGGCGGTACCGGCTGTACTTCTTCTCACAGCGCAGAAATAATTGCCGAGTTTGAAAAGGAGATCGCCGAAAAAGGTCTCGCAGACGAAATCAAGGTCATCAGGACAGGCTGCTTCGGTCTGTGCGCCCTGGGTCCGATAGTCGTTGTTTATCCCGAAGGCGCGTTCTACAGCCAGATAAAGGTCGAGGACGTTCCGGAGATAGTTGACGAGCACCTCATCAAGGGCAGAATAGTCAAGCATTTGCTCTACGATGACACCATCGACGGCGACACCGTCAAGAGCCTCAACGAGACTCAGTTCTATAAAAAGCAGAAGAGAGTCGCGCTGCGCAACTGCGGCGTTATCGACCCCGAGAACATCAATGAATACATAGCCATGGACGGCTACCAGGCTCTCGCAAAGTGCCTGACCGAATACACCCCGGACGAGGTCATCCAGATAGTCAAGGATTCCGGTCTGCGCGGCAGAGGCGGCGGCGGATTCCCGACGGGTCTGAAATGGAGCTTCACCCGCAAGAATCAGGCGGATCAGAAATATGTCGTCTGCAACGCCGACGAGGGCGACCCGGGCGCATTCATGGATCGCTCCGTGCTCGAGGGCGACCCGCACTGCATCGTTGAAGCCATGGCGATATGCGGCTACGCCACCGGCGCGACCGAGGGCTATATCTATGTCCGCGCGGAGTATCCGATAGCGGTCAAGAGGCTTCAGATAGCAATAGACGAAGCGCGCGAGCTCGGACTGCTCGGCAAGAACATCTTCGACAGCGGCTTCGACTTCGACCTTCATATAAGACTCGGTGCAGGCGCATTCGTCTGCGGCGAGGAGACCGCGCTCATGACCTCCATCGAGGGCAACCGCGGCGAGCCCCGTCCGAGACCTCCGTTCCCGGCGGAAAAGGGTCTTTTCGGAAAGCCCACTACCGAGAACAACGTCGAGACATTTGCAAACATCCCGCAGATAATCCTGCACGGCGCGGAGAGCTTCGCCTCCATGGGCACCGAGCGCTCCAAGGGCACCAAGGTCTTTGCACTCGGCGGCAATATCAAGCACACCGGCCTCGTTGAGATCCCCATGGGCACGACCCTGCGCGAAATAGTCGAGGACATCGGCGGCGGCATCCCCAACGGCAGAAAGTTCAAGGCGGCTCAGACCGGCGGGCCCTCCGGCGGATGCATCCCCGCGAGCCTCATGGACACCGAGATAGACTACGACAACCTCACCGCCATCGGCTGCATGATGGGTTCTGGCGGACTTATCGTCATGGACGACAGCAACTGCATGGTCGATATAGCCAAGTTCTTCCTCGACTTCACCGTTGACGAGTCCTGCGGAAAGTGCTCCCCCTGCCGTATCGGCACGAGAAGAATGCAGGAGATACTCGAAAAAATCATAGCCGGCAAGGCGACGCTCGAGGATCTGGACAAGCTCGAAGAGCTCGCCCATTACATCAAAGAAAACTCCCT
>DJQG01000135.1:4091-5907 GCA_002438685.1 Ruminococcaceae bacterium UBA6392
GAGGAGTATATAGCGCATATAGTCGACAAGAAGTGTCCCGCAGGCGTATGTAAGGCGCTGCTGAGCTTCAAGATCGACAAGGATCTGTGCATCGGCTGCGGTCTCTGCGCCAGAAACTGCCCCGTCTCGGCAATCGGTAAGACCGACTATGTCGCAGAGGGTCACAAGCTGCCGTCGTACACTATCGACACGGCGAAGTGCATCAAGTGCGGCGTCTGCATGGAGAACTGCAAGCGCGCCAAGGCAATCAGCAAAGGTTAAGGAAGGAGGGTCAACACAGCATGGAAATGGTAAACATAAAGATAAACAACATGCCCCTGAGCGTACCCAAGGGCATATCCATACTTGAGGCGGCGCGTATGGCCGGCATTGAGATCCCGACCCTCTGCTACCTCAAGAAGATAAACGAAATCGGAGCATGCCGCATCTGCATGGTCGAGGTCAAGGGCGCGCGTTCGCTCGTGACCGCCTGCGTGTACCCCGTTAACGAGGGTATGGAGATATTCACAAACACCGAGCGCGTCCGCAAGAGTCGCAAGATGACCCTTGAACTCATTCTTTCGACGCATGACAGAAAATGTCTCTCATGCGTCCGCAGCGGAACCTGCGAGCTCCAGCAGCTCTGCAAGGAGTTCGGCGTTGACGATGAGACCCGTTTCGACGGCGCGAATCCTGTTCACGAATACGACGATTCCGCTATTCATATGATAAGAGACAACGGCAAGTGCATTCTCTGCCGCCGCTGCGTCGCAGCATGTCAGGCTCAGCACATCTCCGTTATCGGCGTGAACGCCCGCGGATTTGACACCCATATCGGCTCGGCGTTCGAGAGACCGCTCGATTCCGTGGCGTGCGTCTCCTGCGGTCAGTGCATCGTCAACTGCCCGACCGGCGCTATATATGAGAAAGACGACACTGCAAAGGTTCTCGAGGCTATCAACGATCCCGAGAAGTTCGTCGTTGTTCACACCGCGCCGTCTATCCGCGTCACTCTCGGCGAGTGCTTCGGAATGCATATCGGCACCAATGTTCAGGGCAAGATGGTCGCGGCGCTCAGACGCCTCGGCTTCGACAAGGTCTTTGACACCGACTTCGGCGCGGATCTCACTATTGTCGAAGAGGCGAACGAGTTCCTCGGCAGAGTCCAGAACGGCGGCGTGCTCCCGATGATAACCTCCTGCTCGCCCGGATGGATAAAATACTGCGAGCATTACTATCCTGATATGCTCGATCACCTCTCGACCTGCAAATCGCCCCAGCAGATGTCGGGCGCGATAATCAAGACCTGGTATGCCGAGAAGATGGACGTCGACCCGAAGGATATCGTCGTTGTCGGCATCATGCCCTGCACGGCGAAGAAGTTCGAGACAAAGCGCGACGATCAGGCGGCGTCCGGCTATCCGGATGTTGACTACTCGCTGACCACGAGAGAGCTCGGCAGAATGATTGAGAGCGCGGGAATATACTTCAAGCACCTGCCCGATGAAGAGTTTGACAATCCTCTGGGCGACTCCACCGGCGCGGCTGTTATCTTCGGCGCAACCGGCGGCGTTATGGAAGCGGCGCTGAGAACCGCTGTTGAGAAGCTCTCCGGCGAGGCGCTCAAGAGCCTTGACTTCACCGAGGTTCGCGGCACCGACGGCATAAAGGAGGCTTCCTACAACGTCAACGGCATGGAAGTCAAGGTCTGCGTAGTCAGCGGACTTGCAAACGCCAACACGATTATGGAGAAGGTCAAGAACGGCACTGCCGACTATCACTTCATCGAGATTATGGGCTGCCCCGGCGGCTGCGTCAACGGCGGCGGTCAGCCGAT
>DJQG01000135.1:5994-7053 GCA_002438685.1 Ruminococcaceae bacterium UBA6392
TGCGCAAGTCGCATGAGAGCGAAGCAGTCAAGCGTCTCTATGACGAGTTCCTCGGCGAGCCCGGCAGCCACAAGGCACACGAAGTGCTCCACACCTCGTATGTCGCGAGACCGAAATACAAATAATTTCAGAAAAAGATTCCGCTTGCTCAAGCGGGATCTTTTCTTTTGCAAAAAGCAAAAAGTTCTTGACTTTTTGAAATTTTTGAAATATAATAAATTTGCAGTATAAAATTAACGCCCCCTACCGCCCTTGAAAGGTAAAAAGAGTATGGAGCATCTTTACACTTGCAAAACAAATTATTTCACTCAAAACTTGGTTTCCGGTTTCCGCTATGTCGGAGGGCGAATCGAGTTGAGCAATTTTGCGCATAGACTGAGTCTTTAGAAGATTGCGGTCTATGCGTTTCTGTTTTTGCAGCAATAAAAATGAAACCCTATATTAAAAATAGAGAAAGGTCTTTTATGAAAAAAGGAGGGCAGCAATGAAAAAAATGCAAAAAGCCTTTATTGTAATTTCAGAAATTCTTCTTTGGCCGCTGTTCCTGCAGGCGATAATATACTGCGCCTGCGAGCTTTTCCGCCCCGTATTTGACTTTTTTTATACACATATGCACGATTTCTATTATGACTGCATAAGGATTTCAGAATATGGAATGTTTTTCTTTTATGCGCTTCGCTTTATCTGGGCGGTTGCCTTTGTCGACCTGTTTTTCTTCTATCTTTCAAGGAGAGCGCGAATTCGCAAATTCCGTTCTTTTTTCACCGCCTTTGTCTTGTCGGCGATACCGATGATTTTGATGCGAATTACTATGCAATATGATTGGGTAATACAACCTGTATTCACTTCTTCTCATCAGGATTTACTGCCGTTTTTAACCTTCTTGTTCCGTTTTCTGTATGTTATAATTTCGCTTTGGTCGCTGACGAGCATTGTTTTCTCCGTAATGAGAATAACGGCAAAGAGTCAGCCGGAGGTACCGTAAAAGCTATAGCAGAACCCGCCGCAGACTTATATCTGCGGCGGGTTTACTTTAAATTTTCTTTGCCTCGTCAAAAA
>DJQG01000080.1 GCA_002438685.1 Ruminococcaceae bacterium UBA6392
GGCCGTGGTGGGCAAGCTCGGTTATGTCAAACAGGTCGTTGGTTATTCTCGACATGAGCTGACCTATCTTCGTGTCGTCATAGAATGAATATGACATATCCTGCAAATGCGAGAACAGGTCGTTTCGCATATCTGTTTCGATTCTCGCGCCCATTATGTGACCGCCCGACGCTGTGTAGTAGCTCGCGGCGGTGTCGATTATTCTGAGCAGGACATAGAAGCCGACTATTTTCAATATCAGCTCCGCCGTCAGGTCATGGATATCATGCGCCGCGCGGTCGGTTATCTGCCGCACTATCAGCGGCAGGGCGATCTCGCATACGGTGGTCAGCGCGGAGCAGAACATATCGAGGGCGAACAGTCCCGAATATTTTTTATAGTAAGGCAGAAACCTTTTGAGCATCCTTCGGTTGCGGCTGGAGTAGTCCCCGGACAAACAAACACCCCTAATCAAGCAGTTATACATCAAAATTATACAACATTTATTTCCCTTTGAAAAGGGTCGGGGGAGAGAAAAAATATTTTCTTATCTGTGACAGTTTTTGTCCTTGAAAAAAGACGAGCGTTTTTGTATACTATGATATGTAAAAACGCATATAAATTCATTTTTTTGAAAGGGAGGTCTCTTTATGCGCATTCTCATATGCGACGATGAGCCCGCAATGGTCAAGCAAATATCCGGAATAATCGCGGACGCTTATCCCGACATTGAGCTTGTCGGCGTGCACAGCTCCGCCGAGCTGTCCGAAAAGCTTGCGCCCGAGGATGCAGACAGAAAATTTGACCTCGCCTTTCTCGACATTGCCGTCAGCGACGAGAGCGGCGTGGATATCGCCGAGTTTGTCGGCGCGCTGTGCCCGGGGGTCAAGATAGTTTTCGTCTCCGGGAATCAGGATCTCGTCTCGCGGGCGTTTGTGACCGTCGACGACTGCGGGTATATCTATAAGCCCGTCGACCCGAAGCTGCTTCTCGGCTATATCGAGCGGGAGCGCATGGGAAAGCATCCGAAACCGAGCCGCGAATATTTTGAATATGCCCGCCGCGGCAACAGCCACAGGATAGAGTGCGATAAGATACTTTTTATCGTCAGCGTGCGCAATTATCTGGAGATACATACCGTTGATGGAGACAGCGTCACCGTACCGGGCAAGCTCGACGAGGTGGGACGGCAGCTCGAAGCGGGCTTTGTCCGCTGCCACAAGAGCTATCTTGTGAATTTAAAATATATTGCAAGATATACCGCCACGCAGTTTATTATGATGAACGGTAAGATAATTCCGATAAGCCGCTCGAAGAAAAAGGAGTCGGTGGACAGGTATGTGCTTTTTAAGGGAGCTTTGGTCAAATGACATTTTTTGATGCGTTCTGGTATGTGTTCAATTTTCTTTCGATAGCGCTCGTGGTGGTGTTCCTGTGCATGAACCTCACCCCGCGCTTCAACCGCTACGCGGTCTTTTTCTTGACACTCATACCGTTCTCGGCAATAGCGCTCGCCCAGCATTATTTCTATGATGTGCCGTCGGTGTTTTTTAAGATTCCCGCTTTTGCATATTATTTCATTTCGGCAATAGCTTATTTCAAAGACAAGCTCAGAACCAGGCTTTTCGTTTCGATAGTTCTGATGTCGTTTACATATCTTGTCTCCGCCCTGCTCATAACCGGCGGCATCGCCTGCGGGCTCAATCCCTATGACGACATAATGACCTATATAGTCTCCCTGCCGAATACGGTCGGGCTAATAGTGCTCTTCGGCGGTTTTACTTATCTTAGAATGAAGAAGCACAAAAACATGATCCTCCCGAGCGGGCAGATGGCGACATTTATCTTCTTCCCGCTGAGCCAGGTCATAGTCATGGCGGCGGCGATGATGATAATCTCATATTACGGCTGGTTCAGGGACAAGAATACAGGGCTGCCATTTCTTGAGGATCCGACCCGCGCTCCGATGATAATGCTCTGCGTTGCGGCAGTTCTGTGCATAATCTCCGACTCCGTCTTGTTCTATATCATGGTGCGCTCGTCGCAGAACGAGAAGCTGCGCGAGGAGCTGAGAATAAAAGATTATCAGAACGCGCTGAATCTCGAATATTATAAAAATGTCGAAAACAGCAGCAACGAAGTAAGAAAGATACGCCACGACCTCGCGAACATAATCCAGACGGCATATGAAGTCGTCCACAGCTCAAACGAAGTCGACCGCGAATCCGCCGAGCGTATGCTCGACCAGCTCAGAACTGAAGTTGCGGATGTGAAGATAGAAAAATTCTGCCAAAACACGCTCGTCAATGCCATAGCCTCAAACAAGGCGAATGAGTGCAGAAAAAACGATGTAGCTTATGATTTTGACCTCAATGTGCCGAAGTTTATAAATATGGAAGAAGTCGACATCTGCAAAGCTTTTGTCAATATATTTGACAACGCGATAAACGCTGCAAAAGCTCTCGGTGAGGATAAATATATAAAAATAAAGAGCTTTGTTGACAAGAACGACGGAATGCTGTATATCAGCAGCGAGAACGCAGTCGCGCCCGACTATGAGGAGAAGAAAAAGAAGCGCGCGGGCGACCACGGCTACGGGCTGAAAATACTTGAGGAAACAGCCGCAAAGTACGGCGGACATGCGGCGGCGAGCGAAAACGGCGGAACATTTACCTGCGTTTTTGCGGCGAAAGCATAATGATAATAAGAACAGCAAGAAAAGCCGCAGCAAAAACTCTGCTGCGGCTTTTTAATATGTTTTTATTCTTCACTTTTCAGACGGTTTTCCCACTCGTCCCTGTCTATTGAAAAGACTATATGCGGCATATCCACTTGAAATAATTATTCCGGTTGAATTTCTCAGCACGAGCATGTCGGTCTGAGCAAAAATTTCTTTATTCATCGGCATTTTTCATGTTTCTGCGGACGTGCTCTTTTATCGCCGAAAACGACTCGTCGCTGATGTCGTGCTCCATCTTGCACGCATCCTCCGCGGCGGTCTTTTCGTCAACGCCGAGACGGACGAGAAATTTAGAGAGCAGGGTGTGGCGCTCATATATTTTTTTTGCCACATCGAGCCCCGATTCGGTGAGGGTCAGATATCCGTCCCTGTCCATGAGAAGATAGCCGCCCTGTTTGAGAAGTCCGACGGCGCGGCTGACGCTCGGCTTTGAAAAGCCCATATATTCGGCGACATCGAGCGAGCGCACAACGCCGTTTTTTGAAAGTATATAGACGGTTTCGAGATACATTTCGCCCGATTCCTGAAGATGCATATCTGTTCCTCCCTTTTAGGTGTGTATTATTAAAGGTATGATATCACTTCACTTCGAAAAAATCAAGGGCGAGAGGATATGTATGAAATGTCCAAA
>DJQG01000140.1 GCA_002438685.1 Ruminococcaceae bacterium UBA6392
ACAAGATTTTAAGAAGTCTCTCTGTTCTCATACTCCCGAGCTTTTCAACAAGCCCGATTTTCACATTCTCGTACTGCTTCGCTATCTCCGGATAAGTGTTCAGATAGTCGCGGAAGTTTATATAATTCCGCCACTCCATGCTGTTATATTTCACAACATGGATAAAGTGCGTCTGCATATCGCCGCCCTCATAGTAACTGCCGCAGGCAAAAAGCAGCTGTGCACCGCCCATATCGTGGTTGGGACGGTAATGATAGCCTGCTTTCAGCAATTCGGCTTCATGGGCTAAAATGCGCTTGAAATCGTCCGTACCGACCACGATATCCATTATCGGCTTCGCCTTTATGCTCTTTATAGATGTGCTGCCGACATGCTGAATATCAATAGCATCCGAGCCGAGTATTTTACGAAGTTCGTTTACCGTTCGTTCGCCTTCGATTTTCCACTCTTTGTTATGCTCAAAAAGCCTGACATCTCCGCGCCTGAGTCCTATCATCCATGTTCCCTCCTTCGATTGATGCAGGCTAAAATAGTATCACAAAGCATAGGATTTTGCAAGAAATATTTATTTGCCGTATATGCGGACAGGCAATGCGCAAAAATTCGATATTTTTTTATTTATTAATTGTTTATTTTTTCTAAATTACCAATCATTTTATTTGCGATTTGTGATAGAATTTATTTGTTACATAATGCGGTGAGCGAGTGCTTCCGCTGAAAAATTTATTGAAAGGTGGATATACATGAATTACAAAATGCACCTTACTCCCGAAGAGGAAGATATCCTCAACGGCGGTAAAGGCGAAACCATGGCGAAGGTCATGAAGACCCTTGTCATGTACGGTGACGCTTTCGGCGCCACAAAGATGGTGCCTGTCACAAGCAAGATGGGTCACCTTGTTACAAGCTTCGGTCTCGGAGTCATGCAGCCTGTCTATGATCTTATGGATCAGCTCATCGCGGGCGGCGCCGTTTCGAGCCAGAAGTTCTCCGTTGACCCCAAACCCCTCGATCCCAATGTACCCTCAAGCTTCCTGAAGAACATCGTTTTCAAGAAGTTCATGTACAATATGCAGGACAGCTACGATGCACAGCTTGCAAAGCTCGGTCTTGTCGACAGCAAGTCCTACACCTGCACCTGCTACATGGATGAAGTCGGCAACACCCCCAAGAAGGGCGAAGTTCTCTCATGGGCTGAGTCCTCGGCTGTTGTCTATGCAAACTCCGTTCTCGGCGCACGCTGCAACAGAAACTCCGGCATAATCGAGCTCTTCGGTTCCATCGTCGGCCGCGTCCCCTATTTCGGACTTGTCACCGACGAGGGCAGAAAGGCTACATGGATAGTCGAAGTCAAGACCACCAAGAAGCCCGAGGCTCAAATTCTTGGCTCCGCTATCGGCATGAAGGTCATGGAAGATGTCCCCTATGTCAAGGGTCTTGATAAGTGGATCGGCACCGAGCTTGACGGCGATGCAAAAGCATATCTCAAGGATTTCGGCGCGGCTACCGCTTCCAACGGCGCTGTCGGTCTCTATCACATCGACAAGCTGACTCCCGAAGCAGTTGAGCAGGGCGAGAACCTTATCGCCGAGGGCGCAAAGGTATATGTCATTGACGATGCCGAACTCGACAGAGTCAAGAACAACTATCCCGTCATGTGGAAGGACAAGAACGCAACTCCGAAGCTCTGCTTCATCGGATGTCCTCACCTCTCATACGATCAGCTCGTTGAGTGGACTGAGAATGTATGCGAGTCGCTCAAGAAGAACGGCAGAAGCAAGGTCTCCATCCCGACTGTCTTCACCGCCGCTCCGGCTGTTGTTGAGAAGTTCAACGCAACGCCCAACGCTGCAAAGCTCAAGGCTACCGGTGTCGTTCTCAGCTACATATGCCCGCTGATGTATATGAACAACCCGCTTGCAGGTAAGATGCCCGTCATCACCAACTCCAACAAGCTCAGAACATATACCACCTCGCGCTATTACACCAGCGCCGAGATTCTCGATATCATCACAAAGGAGGCAAAGTAACAATGAAACAGTTCAAAGGACGCCCTGTTGTCGCAGGCAAATGCACGGCAAAAGCTCTCGTTTCTCACAACGGATTCAATACCCTTGCTTCCTTCCAGAAGAGCCTCCAGTTCGGCGACAAGACCGCTAAGTGCGGCGACCAGAACAACCCCGATCTCTTCGGCAAGCCCATGGTCGGCACAGCTCTCTGCCTGCCCCAGACTATCGGTTCGACGACCGGCGGCATGGTTCTCTACTGCGCAAAGGTCATGGGCAGAACGCCCACCTGCCTGCTCTTCTCGGAGCACATCGACTCGCTCGCAGCTGCCGGAGCTATTCTCTCCGCAGTCTGGACCGACGATCCGATGCCCACAGTCGACTGCCTTGGCGAGGAGTTCCTCAACTATGTCAAGGATGGCATGACCATCACCGTTGACGAAGACGGCACAGTCACTGTCGAAGACTGATAACAAAAATTCTAAAAAGCATCTGCGCGGTAATTCGTGCGGATGCTTTTCTTTTTATTTGTAATACCCCATTTGTCTGAGCAGGTCAATAAGTTTGTCGCGGCATTCCTGCGACGCTGCGGCGTAAATCACGGTATTGCCGCTGTAAATCTTGGCGGTATATAAATTATCGTCTTCGATTGAAAAGAATCTGTAATTCGTGCCTTTATATGTGTATTCTTCTCCGTCTTTTACCGGAAGCGTCATTCCGGAATAGATGCGCCGCGCACTGTCGGTCGAATCCATGACACAAAAGTCTATTCGCATATCTTCTGTGTGCAATGAACGCGAATCTTCTATCAGTGAACCGACCCGCCAATCCGTGCGCAGTTCTTCTGTCATGTCTGACACTGTATATCCGTTCTCAGTCATCACAGAAGAGAAAATCTCAATGCCAGACGGTTGAGCTCGCAGAAAGACAAAGGTCAGCGCGATAATCGCAGCCATAAGCAGCAATGCTATAATCGTACGCTTCGGGTTTCTGCTGTTTTTCGCAGTCTCAGGATACGATTCGTCCTCACTTTTAAGCCGTTTGCTCCGTTTTATTGCCGTCAGCAGAAAGAAAATTCCTGCCGCCAAGAATAAAATTCCGCCGCCGAACGGGTATATCAAATCATCTTTATTGGGGGTAATATCAGATGTTGAATCCGACGGATTGTCTGGGTCATATTTTATTTTTATTTCATCTCCGACGAGTCGGATGCCGGAAAGACTGCTTTTCTTGCCTGTGTATATTTTGCCGTCCGCTTCGTATTGATATGTCAGATCATAAAATGTCGTGCTCGATTTGCTGTTTCTTTTGACGCGGCTCGAAACATCGGTTATCCTGGCTTCGGTTACTATCCAATCCGTCTTTTGGGACTCGGCAATGTAATTTGTCACGCTCGCCGCCATCAGATATATGCCGGATAATATGGCTATAACACCGAGCAGACTGGAGATTATCAGTGATAGATTTCTTCTTTTCATAGGCTTTATATAAGTCTGAATTTAGTCCATTTCTGATTTTTATAGCGTACAAAGAATATCGCTCCGCGGAAGAGCAGATCCATGCTCGTGCCTATTGCCACGCCTACGGCGCCCATATTAAGCCACAGACCGAACAGCGCGGAGAAGAACAGCCTCGCAGCGACCGTCAGAACAACAGAGACGGTCATGGTGAATTTTACATCCCCCGCCGCTCTCAGTCCGCTCCCGAGCGGTCCTGCGTATGTATAGGCAAAGGCGTTTATGGCGTTATTGATGAGCACCATGATGAGCACAAGATGCTTGGCTTCATCGGATATTGCAAAGAATTTAAGCAGCAGCGGAGTCATTGCGAGCACAGCCGTATTCCACGCCAATGATAAAATAAAGGTCAGCTTATTGAGCTTTTTGAAATAGTAGTTTGCCTCTTCAATATTTCCCGCGCCCATGCACTGACCGATGACAGTCGTATAGACGGGAGCCATCGCCATACCCATAAGCGCTGCAAGCGACCATATGCTCTGCGACACACCTGTTGCAGCTATCTAATACGTTCCGAACTGCGCAACCATGCTGCTCAGCGCCACTTTGACGAGCTGATGGACGCCGTTTTCAACGCCGTTCGGGACTGCTATGCCGAGCACTTTCCTGAGCAGCGAACCGTGCCACGCGAATATGCCTGAAAGCGTGTATCTTACGGGAGTTTTCCGATGCATGAAGCAATACCATGTGACGGCGACGGCGGAAATAGCCCGCGCTATCAGCGACGGATAAGCAACTCCAGCGACCCCGGCGTGAAGAACGAACACGCCGATAATATTGCCGACAACATTGACGGCGTTTGCAAAGGCGGATATATACATCGACACATCGGCTCTGCCGACACTGCGGCACATCGCCGCGCCCGCATTATAAACCGCGAGAGCCGGGAAAGAATACGCGATGATGCGCATATACTCGACGCACGCCGCCATGACATCATCCTCTACCCTGCCGAAAAGCAGATTCAAAAGCGGGCGTTCAAAGACGAGAATAAGAACAGATATAACAACCGAGCTGACAACCGAAAACATCAATAATTGACTTGCGGCTTTGCCCGCCTGCTCATTATCTTTGCTGCCGATATACTGACTGATTATGACCGCACCGCCGGATGCAAGGGCGGAAAATAGAAAAATCGCGACAGTATTAAATGAGTTTACAAGCGACACGCCCGAAACCGCCGCATCGCCGACGAAACTGACGACAAACGTATCCGCCATGCCGACGAGCAACAGCAAAAATTGCTCGATAAACAGCGGAATAATCATCGCCCGCAGGTCTTTGTTTGTAAACATCCTGTCGTTCATTAAAAGCCGTCAATCCTCCGGTTGATTTGTATATAAATATTTTATCATATGTTGGGGGATAAATCTACCGAAGTAAAGCTAAAAAGTAAAATTGGCAACGCAAAAGCTCTGCACAATTCCGCACTACTTATGTTGCAGCCGTTTTTCGTCTTGTATTGTTTATTAACTTGTGTAAAAAAAGCACCTTGATATTTCAAGGTGCTTAGTTATTCTTCTACAATTTCAAAGCGTGATGCAGGAAGAGCGTAATCGCCAGGCTCATCAATGTCATCTATGTGAAAGGCAAACACCGTGCCGCTTTGGTTGTCTAACGGCAAAAAAGCTTCATATATTTTTCCTTTTTCGAAAAATATTGATTTTTTATCCGATATATATCGAACCCTAAACTTATTTATTCTCATTTCAACACATTTACCTTATACAAATTCAAGCACTTCAAAATAGCTACAGCCCTCGAGAACATTGAGTTTCAAGGGCTGTTCAGCTATGGCTGGGATGGCTGGATTCGGACCAGCGAATGACGGAGTCAAAGTCCG
>DJQG01000022.1:0-19915 GCA_002438685.1 Ruminococcaceae bacterium UBA6392
AGATTATAATACCTGACAGTGTTACGAGAATAAGTTGGAGTGCCTTCTCCAATTGTACATCACTCTCGAAAGTAGATTTGCCAAAGAATCTGACAACAATAGAGGCATATACATTCTCCGGCTGCACAAGCCTAAAAGAGATTATAATACCTGACAGTGTAACAGCAATAGGTTCTTCTGCCTTCTCTGGTTGCACATCACTCTCAAAAGTAAAACTTTCAAATAATCTGACAGAAATAGAGAGCGAAACTTTCTCCGGCTGTACAAGTCTTGCAGAGATAACCATACCGGATAGCGTTACATCAATAGGCGGGTCTGCCTTCTCCGGCTGCACAAGCCTCGAGTCTGTTACAATAGGCAGCGGGGTTGAGCAATTAGATATTGATGCTTTCCTTGATTATTCAAATGCGCCGGTCGTATCGGCATCCTGCCGCAGGCTTGCGAACATAACCGTCTCGCCTGAGAACAAAACATATTCGAGCGTTGACGGCGTGCTGTTCAATAAGGACAAGAGCGAGCTGCTGGCATATCCCATAGGCAACAAGCGCAGTTCATATACCATTCCCGACGGCGTGACCAAAATAGACCAAAAGGCTTTCTACGGCTGCCGATATATCGAAACGCTCACTATTCCCGCGAGCGTTAAGGAAATAGAAGCTTCCGCGCTCGGAAACTGCTATGATATAAGAACTATAAATTATCTCGGCACGCGCGAGCAGTGGAAAGAAGTGA
Source organism: Ruminococcaceae bacterium UBA6392 (assembly GCA_002438685.1). Classification (GTDB taxonomy): domain Bacteria; phylum Bacillota; class Clostridia; order Oscillospirales; family Acutalibacteraceae; genus CAG-177. The sequence goes on from DJQG01000022.1 coordinate 733, forward strand.
TTATCGGTGCGGATAACTATATGTTCGCTCTGGTGAATGTAGGCTGCGCCGACGACACCCGGTGCGACCATGTCTGGGGCGAATGGGTAGTTGTCGATGCCGCAACGACCGAAAAAGAGGGGCTTGAGAAAAGAGTGTGCTCGCTGTGCAGCGCAGAGGAGACAAGAAAAATTCCCAAGCTCGATATTGTAAAAGTGACCGCGATAGAGCTTTCGGACAGCGAAAGGACGGCGACTGTCGGAACATCGTTCACAATCACCGCAACTGTGAAGCCGGACGATGCGCTGAATCGGACGATTATCTGGAGCTCTTCCGATCCGTCGATAGCAACGGTTGACGAAAACGGAACCGTCACCGCGATAGCCGAGGGCGAAGCGATAATAACCGCCGAGTCCGCGGACGGAGTGAAAGCGGAATGCAAGGTTACGGTTGAAAAGGCGAAGGAGAGCTTCGGCAAAAAGCTGCTCAATGTTGTCACCGCTCCGTTCAGGGCGATAATCAATCTTTTCAAAAAACTGTTCGGAAAATAATCCGAACATGAAAGCAAACAAAAAGTCCCCGGCGGATATCCGTCGGGACTTTTTCTGTATAAATTGAAGCCGTATTATTAGATATTGGCGAATTGTGATTTGCAACGCAGCTGCAATTATGGCTCCCCTGCAGGGGAGCTGGCTCGGCGGAACGCCGAGACTGAGGGGTTGTAGTACGTTTTTGCCCACATTGTCTCGACCGTTTTGTTTCTCAACGTATTCTTTGTAGGGTGCGGCGACTCGACGCACCGCTGCCGCTACAGGCGGCACGGGGGACAAGTCGTATTACACGATACGCGCGAAATAAATAGATTTTCAGTGACGCTGACGCGGTCATGTTCAGAAAATAATCCGGACATGAAAGCAAACAAAAAGTCCCCGGCGGATATCCGTCGGGGACTGGGCATTTTCAGCTTGTTTTTTACTTCTTCTTTCCTGTGCCTTCGTATTCCTTGATCCATGCGACCATATCGGTGAAGGACTGCTTTGCGCCCATGGGGGCGTAGCCGAGCTCTTTCTTCGCCTTGTCGCAGCTGAAGTTGCAGTTTGAGGTCAGCTTGCGGATGGAGTAGCGGGTGAAGAGCGGGGTCTTCTTCGCGGCGTTGTAATAGACCTCCATGAGAGGAGCAAACGCATTTGCAAGGCCGAGAGAAATCTTGAGGCTCGGAGCCTTGAAGCCGCAGATGTCTGCGAGCATATGTATCAGCTGGTCGACGGTGACGACCTCATCGGTGAGGATATAGCCCTCGCCGGGTCTGCCCTTTTCGGCGGCGCCGATCATGCCCTTGGCAACATCGCGCACGTCAACGAAGTTATATGCGCCGAAGGAGAGCGATACGGGAAACTTGCCCTTGATGAACATTCTGACCATCTCGCCGACGGAAGAGACCTTGAAGTCATAGGGACCGCAGCAAGCGCCGGGATAGACAACGACAGTCTCAAGCTTGTCGTCGTTGTTCGCAAAGACATAGTTGGTGGCAGTAGCCTTGGTCTTTGCGTAGGTTCCGTCAAGACCCTCGGGGTTGAAGTGAGAGATCTCGCGCATGACCTGATTGTCGGGGAGCGGGGGATAAGCGTCAACGGAGGATGCATAGACAAGGCGCTTTACGCCGCACTTTTTGCACGCCTCAACGACGTTCTTTGTGCCGTCGACATTGACCTTCCAGGTCATGTCCTCGTTGCCCTTGTTTATCTCGATAACGCCTGCAAGGTGATAGACGACGTCCGCGCCGTCAAAAGCCTTTTCAAGAGAAGCGGGATCGGTGACGTCGCCGAATACGCGCTCGCATTTGATGCCGTCAAAGATCTTGCTGTCTTTTCTGATGAGTATTCTGAAGTTTTCGCCGCGTGCCTCGAGTTCTTTAACGAGTGCATAGCCGACGTGACCCGTAGCGCCCGTGACGACTGAAAGCTTGTCTCCCATTGTTAATAACACTCCTTTAATTTTTAAGCTTACGGAGCTTATTATATATCAGAAAAACTTTTTAATATTTACGCCAAAGAACTATTCGACGGTAAAAAGATAATTATTTATTTTTTTAGTCAAAGTGCCGAAGTGTTTCGCCAATAACATTGACTTTTTGTATGTTTAGAGCTATTATTTTATAGTGGTATTTTGCTCTGCTCGGCGGCGTATAACTTGAACGGACGCCCGCGCAGAGAACGGACATATATATTTGAAAGGAAGGATACAAGTGGCAAAATACGTCCTTGCACTCGACCAGGGAACGACGAGCTCACGCGCCATAGTTTTCGACAAAAATGGCAATATCGTAGCCAAGGCGCAGAAGGAGTTCGATCAGATCTATCCCGCCGCAGGCTGGGTCGAGCATGACCCGATGGGTATACTTTTCAGCCAGTTTCAGGCGGTGACTTCCGTCTTCGCTTCGGGCGAGATAAAGCCCGAGGACATAGCCGCTATTGGCATAACAAATCAGCGCGAGACCACAATCATGTGGGACAGGGAGACGGGCAAGCCCGTCTACAACGCCATCGTCTGGCAGTGCCGCCGCACGGCGGAGCTCTGCGAGCAGATAAAGGCGGACGGCATGGAGGAATACATAAAGGATAAGACCGGTCTTGTTATAGACGCGTATTTCTCCGGCACGAAGATAAAGTGGATCCTTGACAACGTCCCAGGCGCACGCGCACTCGCCGAGGCGGATCAGCTGCTCTTCGGCACGGTCGAGACATGGCTCATATGGAATCTCACCGGCGGCAGAGTGCATATAACCGACTACTCCAACGCGTCGAGAACGATGCTCTTCGACGTCGACAATCTCTGCTGGGACGAGAAGATGTGCGAATATCTCAACATCCCGATGTCCATTCTGCCCGAGGTCAAGCCCTCGAGCATGGTATACGGCAAGGTCGCAGGCGGAATAATCGGTCTTGAGGGTCTCGAGGGTATCCCGATCGCGGGCGCTATAGGCGATCAGCCGGCGGCTCTGTTCGGTCAGGCATGCTTCGAGCCCGGTCAGGCGAAGAACACCTACGGCACCGGCTGCTTCCTGCTGATGAACACAGGCGAAAAGCGCGTCAAATCGAAGAACAACCTGCTCACGGGCGTTGCATGGGGTATCGGCGACAAGGTCGAATACGCTATTGAGGGCTCTGCGTTCAACGCGGGCTCGGTCATAAAATGGCTTCGCGACGAGATGCATATGATAGACAACGCGAGACGCTGCGACGAGCTCGCCGAGAGCGTGCCCGACGCAAACGGCATATATTTTGTCCCCGCGTTCACGGGTCTTGGCGCGCCTTACTGGGATATGTATGCGCGCGGCTGCATAGTCGGACTCACGCGCGGAGTCAACCGCGCTCATATCGCGAGAAGCGTACTTGAGGCTATTGCCTATCAGATGACAGATCTTCTCGAGGCGATGGAGGACGATTCCGGAATAACATTCACCGAGCTTCGCGTCGACGGCGGCGCGAGCGTCAGCGATATCCTGCTCCAGATCCAGTCGGATATGATACGCACGATAGTTGACAGACCCAAGACCGTCGAGACGACCGCCCTCGGAGCGGCATACCTTGCGGGTCTTGCCGTCGGCTACTGGAAGGACAGGGATGAGATCGCGCAGAACCGCGAGATCGAGAAAATTTTTACTCCCAAGATGGAGAAGTCGCACCGCGACGAGCTCTACAAGGGCTGGAAGCGCGCAGTCGAGCGTTCGCGCGACTGGGCGAAGGACTGATGTTGTCTGGCCGCCGACCGGTTTTCTGATCGGCGGCCGTAAAAATAACCGGGTATTCTCGAACACGAAAGGAAAACGAAATGGATTATCTGAGCGAATCACTCAAACTGCACTATAAACTGCGCGGCAAGCTGGAGATACAGCCGAGAGCCGGGGTCAGCAACAAGGACGAGCTGTCCCTTGCCTACACTCCCGGAGTCGCGGCGGCGTGCCTCGAGATAAAGGACGATGTTAGCAAGAGCTATGACCTGACCCGCCGCTGGAACACCGTCGCCGTCGTCACGGATGGCACCGCGGTGCTCGGTCTCGGGGATATAGGTCCCGAGGCGGGCATGCCCGTCATGGAGGGCAAATGCGTGCTCTTCAAGGCGTTCGGCGGAGTCGACGCGATCCCGCTTTGTGTGCGTTCAAAGGACGTTGATGATATAGTCAACACCGTCGCCCTGCTCGCAGGTTCGTTCGGCGGAGTGAATCTCGAGGATATCGCGGCTCCGCGCTGCTTTGAGATAGAGCGCAAGCTCAAGGAGCGCACGGATATACCGATTTTCCACGACGATCAGCACGGCACGGCGGTCGTCTGCCTTGCGGCTGTTGTCAATGCATTAAAGATAGTTAAAAAGCAGCTCTCGGACTGTACAGTCGTTTTCAGCGGCTCGGGCGCTGCGGGCGTTGCGATAGCGAGACTGTTCGACTCCATGGGCGCCGGCGAGATAATCATGTGCGACCGCAAGGGCATAATCTGCGAGGGCGGCGATCTGACTCCCGCAAAGGCTGAAATTGCCGCGTTCACAAACAAAAATCACCGCGCCGGCACGCTTGCCGACGCGATGAAGGGCGCGGATATATTTGTCGGCGTCTCCGCTCCCGGAATCGTTACAGAGGAGATGGCGGCGTCGATGGCTGAAAATGCGATAATCATGGCTATGGCGAACCCCGTGCCCGAGATAATGCCCGACCTTGCAAAGGCGGCAGGCGCGGCGGTAGTCGGCACGGGCAGAAGCGACTTCCCGAACCAGATAAACAATGTTCTCGCGTTCCCCGGAATTTTCCGCGGCGCGCTCGATATCCGCGCGAGCGACATTAACGAGGAGATGAAGATAGCCGCCGCCAAAGCGATAGCTTCGCTCGTCAGCGACGAAGAGCTGGACCCCGATTACATCCTGCCCGCGGCGTTCGATGAGCGCGTCGGCAAGGCGGTCGCCGATGCAGTTGCGCAGGCGGCGAGGGACAGCGGCGTTGCGAGAATATAATTAAATTTTTGTGGTGTAGCTGCCATCGAGCTTTATTCCGCTTTTTTCGCAGCGAGCTTCAACAAAGCTCTGCGTTTGGTCGATGACTGTTCTGAAGCTCATCGGCATTTTAACGGGAGCGCGGCGCGGCAAGTGGCTGCCCTGCGTTATCAGCTCGCTTTCGATGCAGTCGAGAATATGCAGATAGGCGGGGTCGTTGAGCATATCGGCGTTGGGCACCCAATCGCTCGGGAGATTGCCCTTGGCGGTCTCCGCGATTATGATGCGATACATCATGAGGCTGTATATCCTGTGCAGAGAGTCAATGGTTGAGTCATTGCTCTCCTGCGGGAAAGTCAAAAATTTGCGCAACTTTCCTGCGACGCGGAATATAGTCAGGGTGTTGAGCTCCGAGTCTGAGGGCAGGTCGCCTTTGATGCCGAACGCGCCCTCGAATCCGCGCTTCGATTCGCTCAGCCCCAGCAGGTAGTCCGTGGTGACATTGTAGTAATCCGCCGCGCGGCAGAGAAAATCGAGCCCGCATTCGCGTATGCCGTTTTCGTAGTGGGAAAGCAGCGCCTGCGAGACTCCGAGTCCTGCGGCGGCTTCCTTTTGGCTTAGTCCCTTTTCTTTTCTGAGCGAAGACAGGCGCGCGGTTATATTTGTTGCCATAACGATACCTCTTTTATACAGTCTGTATAATCATTATATCAGAGATTCAAGAATTTTCAATCATACAGTTCAACAAAATACTCAGCGTATTTTTGGAGGAAACATGAAAAGCTATATAGTCTATATCATAAGAAGCGGCGCGACGAAGGAGGAGACCGAGGGAAAATATGTCGGTCACACCGACATTGAGCTCAGCGAAGAGGGCAGAAAGCAGCTCGAAAATATGCGCTCGGAGCTTGTCTATCCGCCCGTCGGCGCGGTCATATCGAGTCCGCTCAAGCGCTGCACCGACACCGCGGCGATACTCTATCCCGACAACAAGTGCATTACTATAGATTCGCTCATAGAGTGCAATTTCGGCGAGTTCGAGGGCAAGGATGCGGAGGAGCTCAAAGACTATCCGATGTTCCCGCGTTGGCTCGCCGGCGAGCAGGGCGTTGAGCCGCCGTTCGGCGAGAGCAACGAGGCGTTCGCAAAGCGCGTGTGCGAGGGATTCATAAAAATAATCGATGGTCTGATAAAGACCGGGACCGACCGCGCGGCGATAGTCACACACGGCGGCGTGATGATGGCGCTGCTCACGAATTTCGGTCTGCCCCAGCTGCCGATGCACGAGTGGATAGCCCCGAACGGCTGCGGCTACACGCTGCGCATAACCCCGTCGCTGTGGATGCGCGGGCACAAGCTGGAGGTCATCTACGAGTTCCCGTATGAAAGGAACGATGAGGACGGCGAAGAAGAATAAAATTTGACGGGAGGCGGCAATATGCAGTACAGAACCATCAGAGCGGCGGCGAGCACCGAGTTCGTTGAAAAGCGTTCGCGGTTCATCGGCTATATATCGCCAGTCACGACTCAGCAAGACGCGATAGCGTTTATTGATTCGATAAAATCGAAGCATTGGGACGCGACGCACAATGTCCCGGCATATATAATCAGAGAGGGCAACATCTGCCGCTTTTCGGATGACGGCGAGCCGCAGGGCACGGCGGGAATGCCGGCGCTCAATGTCCTGCAAAAAGAGGAGCTGACCGACTGCGTTCTGGTTGTCACCCGATATTTCGGCGGAATACTTTTAGGCGGCGGGGGACTTGTCAGAGCCTATTCGCACGCGGCGAAAATCGCAGTCGATGCGGGCGGAATAGTGACCCGAGCCGAGTGCAGCATAGTGAAAATCCGTTGCGACTACACATTTTACGGTCGCCTTGCCTCGCTCATCCCGGAGCAGGGCGGCATAGTCGAGGACACGGCGTTCGAGGACGCGGTGACGGTAAAAATGAGAATACCGCAGGAGCTTGAACCCGCGTTTGAAGCGCGGCTTGTCGATCTGAGCAACGGCACCTGCCGCGGAGAGATTATGGACACGGTTTTTGCGGATATAGATTAAGGAGAAAAGATGAAGATACTTTTTCAGGGCGATTCTATAACGGACGGCAATAGATACAAAGAGCCCGAACGCCGTCACGATCTCAACCATCAGATAGGGCACAGCTATGCATTTATTGTCAGCGGTATGCTCGGCGCGGAATATCCGGATGCCGGGCTGAAATTTGTAAACCGAGGCATTTCCGGCGACACGACGCGCGGACTGCTCCGCCGCTGGCGCGAAGATGCGCTCGATATAGAGCCGGATGTTCTGAGCCTGCTTATCGGCACGAACGACTGCTTCCTTGAGGGCGAAAGCAATGTTGAGCCCGAGGAATACGAAAAGAATCTTGAGAGCATACTCTCGCAGTCGTTTGAAACGAACGGGGAGCTGAAGGTGTTCCTCATGGAGCCGTTTTTCCTGCCGACAAGGGACAGATTCAAGGCGGAAGAGAATATTTGCCGCGAAGAGATAGGCAGATATTCGCAAATCTGCCGCCGCATTGCCGAAAAGGACGGCAGGATATTTTTCATCCCGCTTCAGCACCTGTTCGACGAAGCAGCAGAGGGACGCGACTGCGCCTACTGGATTTGGGACGGCATCCACCCGACGGAGAGCGGGCATGCGCTGATAGCACGCGAGTGGATAAAAGCGTTCAAGGCGATGTTTGAATAAAAATCTAAGCCAAACAAAAAATCCTCCGTATGAACCCATACGGAGGATAACTTTTGACTTTGATTATTTCTCGGCGGCTGCGGCGGTTCTTCTTGCCTGGAGCGCGTCGGATATCTCCTGCTTCTTCTTGCCGACGATATCATATTTGAATATCGGGATAGCGGAGAGCAGCGAGAGGATACCGGGAACAACGGCGTAAGCGAAGAACACGATGTCCTTTGTCTTTGTCGCGAATCCGGCGGCGGTGCCTGCGGCAATTTCGCGCACGGTGTCCGAATAGCCGGAGACCTGAACGAACACAAGACCGAGTGCCGTGCCGAGTGCAAGGCATATTTTGATAGTCAGCGTGAGCACCGAATATGCTGTGCCCTCCATGCGCTTGCCGGTCTCGTACTCATAGTAGTCAACGCAGTCCGCGGTCATTATCATGGGCATGAGGTTGACGGAAGCGAACTGGAGACCCATGAGGAACAGCGAGAAGTAGAAGAGAACGGTGAGCACCATGTTGTCGGGGTTCGTGAACCAGAAGTGGGCTATCACAAACGAGAGAGCGGATGCGATGAATCCGTAGACCGAAAGACCGATAAAGACCTTTTTCTCGTCGAGCTTCTTTATGAGGAACGGGCAGGCTGCCATGCTTATCATCGTGCCGATGGCGGTCGAGATGCCGAGGACTGCAACGAGGTTCTGCGAGCCGAGAAGAATGTTCGCCGCCTGAACCTGAATGCCCATTGCCATCTGGCGTCCGAAGCCGAGGAAATATGAAATTATGACGAGCATGAACGGCTTATTCGATTTGAGCGCGTCCATCATGTCCTTGAAAGATATCTTGTCGCCCGCAGTGTATGGGACACGCTCTTTATTGAGGAGCGGGATGAGCCCGAACAGCACGCAGCCGAAAACGGCGGTGAGCACGGCGGTGAACAGATACTCGTTCGCTATCATGGGCAGGTCGGTCTCGCCGCTCTTGACGAGCACCTTGGAGCCGCCCGGGATTATAAGGCAGGCGATGGGTACTATCACGACGCAGGCGGAGAAGCCTATCTGCTTGAATGTGTTCGAGATGGAGACAACATTCGTGCGCTCCGTCGGGTCGGGAGTGAGGACGGATGCGATGCCCTGCGAGGGCACGTCGCCGAGGGTCATCGCGAAGCTCCAGAGAAGATAAGTCGTGAAGATCCATATGTAAGTTGCCGCTTTGTTCGTCTTGAACGGCACGTCGATGAACACGACCGCGGACATGACGAGCAGGGGGAGGATCGACTTTGCAATCATCGATTTGAACTTGCCGTTTTTGCTCTTAGAGCGGTCGATTATGTTGCCGACGAACGGATCGAAAACCGCAGAGAGAATTTTCGCCACGAGCACGAGAATGCCGACGACTGCGATATCCGCACCGAGGATCGAAGCGTCAAATTCCGCCTGATATGAATTCAGGAGTCCGACTATCGCCTGAAAGCCGAAAAGACCGAGCGAATAGGCGGCGATTTCCTTGAAGTTCATATACTTTACTTTTGATGAACTCATTGTTATTCCCCTTTCAGCAAGCCCCGAATTGTTCTTTGCCGCAGGTTCAAGACTTTACTGTACTAAATTAATTTTATTATAAACTGTGAATTTGCCCGTGTCAATATGAGCGGTATAATTTTTGCCGACATATTCAGCTTTTCTGTTGCGTGCCGACGCGCCGTTCGGCTTGACACTTGTCTATATTAAATGTATAATTTACCATGAGTTAATATAACAGCAGGAGGATAAAATAAATGATTTCAAAGAAACTTTTCGGCACTCTTCCCGACGGCAGAGAGGTCGATATATACGAGCTTAAAAACGCAAACGGCGTCAGCGCGTCCGTTATTACATACGGCGCGACATGGCAGTCGCTTTTTGTGCCCGACAGAGACGGCAATTTTGAGGATATTCTCATCGGCTTCGACGATCTCAAGGGTCATGTCGAGCGCTCGGACTATCAGGGTCAGATCGTCGGCAGATATGCGAACCGTATCTGCGGCGGACATTTTACCGTTAACGGCAAAGAAATTGATGTCATAAAGAACGAGAACGGCAAGACATGCCTACACGGCGGCGGCGAGTTTTCGCACGCTGTCTGGGCGGCAAAAGTCGAGGGCGAGAGCCTCGTTCTCGAATATAAGAGCGAAGAGGGCTCGAACGGATTCCCCGGCGAGATGAGCGCAAAGGTGACTTATACTCTTGATGACAACAACGAGCTTTCGCTTGCATATGAGGCTGTCTGCACCGAGGACACGCCGATAAATATGACGAACCATGCGTATTTCAATCTCGGTTCGTATAAGCGTCCGAACGTGCTCTTTCAGGAGCTTCGCCTGTCCGCGTCGCACTACACTCCCATTGATGAGGACAGCATACCGACCGGCGAGATAAGAGACGTCACGGGCACGGCGTTCGATTTCAGACAGATGAAAGCTATCGGCAGGGATATAAAACAGGACGACGATCAGCTCATCATCGGATGCAACGGCTACGACCACAATTTCTGCATCGACGAGGGCACGCAGGGCGCGTTTGCGACTGCATATGACCCCGAGAGCGGGCGCGTTATGGAAGTAACTACGGATATGCCCGGCGTTCAGCTCTACACAGGCAACTTCCTCGATAAGATACCCGGCAAGGGCGGCACGCTGATGAACAAATATGCCGGCTTCTGCCTTGAGACTCAGTTCTATCCCGATTCTCCGAATCAGCCGAACTTCCCGTCCTGCATTTTCAAGGCGGGCGAAAAGTTCAGAAGCCGCACAAGCTTCAAATTCTCGGTAAAATAAATTTTTCAGAGGCGTGTTTATGAATTCAACGGGTGCGCGGGCACTGATAGATGTGCTGCTCGAACAGGGAGTCGATACGGTTTTCGGTTATCCCGGCAGCGCGGTGCTCGATATCTACGATGAACTTTACAAATGCGATAAAATTCGCCATATACTCACCTGCCACGAGCAGGCGGCGGCTCACGCGGCGGACGGTTACGCCCGCGCGACGGGCAGAACGGGAGTTGTTATTGCAACCTCGGGACCCGGCGCCACCAATCTCGTGACGGGCATCGCCGCGGCATACATGGATTCGAGCCCCGTTGTTGCGATAACGGGGAACGTCAAGACTTCGCTCCTCGGCAGCGACTCGTTTCAGGAGGTCGATATCGCGGGCGTTACGATGCCGGTGACAAAATATTCGTTCATCGCGTCGGGCGAGCGCGGAGTGGCGCAGGATGTCCGCGAGGCGTTCTCGATAGCGCAATCCGGCAGAAAGGGCCCTGTCTTAGTTGATATCCCGGCGGATATCGCGGCTCAGAGCGAGGAATATGAACGCGCGCCGAAGAGCGAGCCCGCCCCGGCAAAAGAGCCGGAGGAGGCAGAACTTGAACGCGCGGCGCAGATGATAGAAAAAGCCAAAAGACCGCTTATCTATGTTGGCGGAGGGGCGATAAGCTCCGGCGCGTCGGACGCGCTGAAAACATTTGCCCAGAAACTGCATATCCCCGTCGCGTGTTCTATGATGGGACTCGGCGCTTATCCGTGCTCGGCGGAGCTGTTTCTGGGGCTCGTCGGCATGCACGGAAACCCGGCGGCAAATATGGCGGCGTTGAACTGCGATTTGCTCATTGCCGCGGGCGCGAGATTCTCAAACCGCGTTGCCGCGAGCAAAGAGAGCTTCGCCCCGAAGGCGAAGATAATACATATTGATATAGACGCGGCGGAGTTCGACAAAAATATAATTTCCGACGCCCATATTCTCGGCGACCTCGGAAAGACGCTCGAAAGGCTCAGCACTATGCTGCCGCCCGGCGAGAATTCGGAGTGGCTCGGCGAGATAGCCGAGTTCAAAAGGCAGATCCCGCGCCCGAAGCCCTATGCTCCGTACACGGTTCTGCATACTCTGAGCGAGCTGACAAAGGGCGAAGCGAATATAGTGACCGATGTCGGTCAGAATCAGATGTGGACGGCGCAGTACTATGACTTTGAACGTCCGCATTCGCTGATAACCTCGGGCGGATTGGGCGCGATGGGCTTCGGCATGGGGGCGGCGATAGGCGCGGCACTCGGTAAGCCCGAGCGAAAGACCGTTCTGATAACCGGGGACGGCGGATTCCATATGAGCCTGAGCGAGCTGGCAACCCTCAGCAGATATAATATCCCCGTTGTTGTTATCGTGATGAACAACGGCGTGCTCGGCATGGTGCGACAGTGGCAGAAGGTGTTCTATGACGGACGCTTTTCCGCGACTCAGCCGGGTCGCGGGACGGATATAGTTGCCGTCGCAAAGGCGTTCGGCGTCAAGGGCATGAGAATAAAGAATCCGTCGCAGGCGAAGCGCGTTTTCAAAAAGGCGCTCTCGATGGATAAGCCCGTAGTTATAGACTGCCGCATTGACCCTGACTGCGCGGTGCTCCCGATGATACCGCCCGGCGGCGATATCACGACGGCTATCTACAAATAAGGAGAAATTATTATGACTCAGAAGCTGACCGTTTCGGCGCTTGTCCGAAACCGCTCGGGCGTTCTGCTCAGAGTGGCGGGACTTTTTGCGCGCCGCGGATATAATATACGAAGCCTTACGGTCTCCGAGACCGAGCATCCCGAGTTCTCGCGAATGACGGTTGTTTCCGAGGTTGAGCCGGAGCAGGTAAAACAGGTCGAGGCTCAGCTGTTGAAGCTCGAGGATGTCATAAAAGTGGCGCATCTCGAAGAGGGGAAGCTCGTTTCGAGCGAACTTCTGCTGATAAAAGTTCACTGCCTCAACAAAGACAGACCGCAGGTTTTGAAGACCGTCATAGCCTACGGCGCGAGGGTCAAAGACATTGGTCACACGATGCTAACGGCGGAGCTGACGGGCGAGCCGGAGCGAATAGACGCGTTTATCGCGGACATGAGCGTCCACGGAATAGCCGAGCTTTCGCGCTCGGGCATAACCGCTCTTGAGAGCGGCGACACGGTCATAAACGACTGACACGGGAGGGAGAGAGTTGAAAAAAATCGAACTGCTCGATTCGACCCTGCGCGACGGCGCTCAGGGCGAGGGCATATCCTTTTCCGTCAACGACAGGCTGGAGATAGTCCGGGTGCTGGACGATCTCGGCATACCGATAATCGAGGCGGGCAACCCTACCTCCAATCCGCGCGAGCTTGAGTTTTTCGAGCGGGCGAGCAGGCTGTGGCTCAAGAACTCCCGCCTGTGCGCATTCGGTTCAACGCGGAGAAAGGGCGAGAAAGTTGAAGAGGACGCGGCTTGTGCCGCTCTGCTCAAGGCGGGAACCCCGTGCGTGTCGATAGTCGGCAAGAGCAGAAAAATCCAGGTCGAGGGTGTTTTGCAGACGAGCCTCGAAGAGAATCTTTCGATGATAGAGGAGACCTGCCGCTTTTTCAAAAGCCACGGCAAATATGTCGTTTTCGACGCCGAGCACTTCTTCGACGGTATGTCGGACAATGACGGCTACGCGCTCGAAAGCCTGCGTGCGGCTATGCGCGGCGGCGCGGACTGCCTGACGCTCTGCGACACGAACGGCGGCTCGTTCCCCGATTATATTGAAAAAATTACCGGCGAGGTCGTAAAAGCCTTTCCGGGTACAGATATAGGAATCCACACCCACAACGATTCGGACATGGCGTGCGCGGGCGCGCTCATGGCGGTCAGGGCGGGCGCGAAGCAGGTGCAGGGCACATTTATCGGCTTCGGCGAGCGATGCGGAAACGCGCGCCTGACTTCAATAATCCCGAATTTGCAGATAAAGTCCGACTATGAGTGCATCCCGCAGGAGAATCTCAAAAATTTGACTTCTTCGGCGATAAAAATAGCATCGATAGCTAATGTCACTCTGCACAAGAACGTTCCGTTCGTCGGGCGCAGCGCATTTGCACATAAAGCAGGAATGCACGCCGACGGCGTTTTGAAATTCAGCGAATCGTTCGAGCATATCGATCCCGAATCCGTCGGCAACAGAAGACGCTTCCTCCTTTCGGAAGTGACCGGTAAGGCGGCGGTGCTAAAAAAGATACAGAAGCTCTATCCCGATTTCGACAAGGATTCGCCGCAGGTCGCTCAGCTTCTCGATATCCTGAAGCAGAAAGAATACGAGGGCTATCAGTATGAGGGCGCGGATTCGTCGTTCGAGCTGATAGTTCACCGCCTCGTCAGAAAATATAAGCCGTTCTTCGATCTCATCAGCTACAAGGTGCTCGACGAGCTGCCCTATGACAACGGTCACAGCGCAACGGCGACGATAAAGCTCAGCGTCGACGGCAGAGTCAGAATAGCCGCGTCGGACGGCGACGGCCCCGTCAACGCGCTCGACCGCGCTCTGCGTGAAGCGCTCGAGGTGTTCTACCCGTGCCTTAGAAAATTGAGGCTCATCGACTACAAGGTTCGCGTCATGGAGCCCAAAGACGCCACGGCGGCGAGCGTCCGAGTTCTTATAACTTCGTCCGACGGCGAGGATATCTGGACGACTGTCGGCGTGTCGCAGGACGTTATCAACGCGAGCTGGATAGCGCTCGTCGACTCCATCGAGCATAAGCTCGTGAGCATGGGCGAGGATCTGCACAGGTAGTATCCTATAACACCTGAAACTTTACAAGCATGCGCAACCGGGTGTAAGCTGTTAGATGCTACAGGGTAGTAAAAATACGAAATTTTGTAACAAAATGTTATTCCGCCATTCACACAAAATTTTTTGAATGGTCTATAATAATTACAATGGGTTCGTTTAAAACAAAGGAGAGGTACTTATGGCTAACGAAAAAATACTTGTCGTTGACGACGACGTTAATATCTGCGAACTGCTGCGCCTCTATCTTGAAAAAGAGGGCTACACAGTCAGCATAGTGAACGACGGCGAGAGCGCCGTGAAGAGTTTTAGCGAGATTCAGCCGGATCTGATGCTGCTTGATATCATGCTGCCCCGCCTCGACGGCTGGCAGGTCTGCCGAGAGATCAGAAAATTCTCAGACAAGCCGATAATCATGCTCACCGCAAAGGGCGAGACTTTTGATAAAGTCCTCGGTCTTGAGCTCGGCGCGGACGACTATGTTGTCAAGCCCTTCGATGCAAAGGAAGTTGTGGCGCGCGTAAAGGCAGTCCTCAGACGCAGCGCGGGCGCTCCGGCGGCGGATATAAAGCAGGTCGAATACGACAAGCTCAAGATAAACCTGACGAACTACGAGCTTTGGGTCGACGGCAAGCGCATCGACACTCCGCCCAAAGAGCTGGAGCTTATCTATCACCTTGCCAGTAACCCGAACAGGGTGTTTACCCGTGATCAGTTGCTCGACGAAGTCTGGGGCTTCGATTATTACGGCGATTCGAGAACGGTCGATGTCCATGTCAAGAGGCTCAGAGAGAAGCTCGAGGGCGTGTCTGACAAGTGGGAGCTCAAGACCGTCTGGAGCGTAGGCTACAAGTTTGAGACCAAGGATTGATGTGCATGAAAAAAGCACGCAAAAAGTTTAAAATTAAAGATATGAAGAACACAGGCTCGAGAACAAAAAGCTCGGGTCTGTTTCACCGTTACTTCTATGTGACGGTGCTGATACTGTTTATCAGTTTCACAATTCTTGGCTCGTCATTATTGATATTTATAGCGCGCTACCAGTCCGAGGAAAAGACGGCACTTTTAAAGCAGAACGCGCAGACCGTCTCGCAGACTGCCGCCGCGCTCATTCAAAAGGGTTATTCGCTCGAAGAGAACAACAAGGATTCGACCCTGCTCATGAGCGTTTCGACCGCCCAGCTCTCGCAGGCGATAGATGCGGACATTTATATATGCGACACCGACGGCAAGATAATCTGCTGCAAGGATATATGGCAGTCGGATCTTGTGATGTACATGGGAGAGTGCATAGTCCACAGCAAATATACAGTCCCCGAAACGGCTCTGTCGAAGCTTAATAACGGCGGATATACCGAAACGGGCACGCTTGGTGGAATGTACAAAAGCTCGCATTTTATAAGCGTTGAGCCGATAGTGGCATCCGGCAAGCTTTGCGGCGCGGTCATCGCCGCGCAGGATACGGATTCGCTGCACGAGCCTGTCAGGGCGATGCTCAAGATGTTCCTGTTTTCGGCACTTCTCGCGCTCGCGATAGCGTTCGTTGCAACATATGTTATGACCTATCAGATGACAAAGCCCCTGCGCGAGATGTCGGCGGCGGCAAAGCAGTACGCAAAGGGCGATTTCAGCAACCGTATCTCTGTGCCCTATCACAAAGTATTGGGCGGCGATGAGGACGAGGTCGCGGAGCTTGTGACGGCGTTCAACTCGATGGCGAACGCGCTTTCGGCTATCGAGACTTCGAGGCGCAATTTCGTCGCGAACGTCTCGCATGAGTTGAAGACCCCGATGACTACTATAGGCGGATTCATAGACGGAATACTCGACGGTACGATAGATTCGTCGAAGAGCACATATTATCTCAGAATAGTCTCAGATGAGGTCAAGCGCCTTTCGCGCCTTGTCACGGGTATGCTCAATATGTCGAAGATAGAGGCGGGTCAGCTCAAGATCCAGCCCAAGGAGTTCGACATTTCGGCAATGACCTTCAAAACGATGCTCGGCTTCGAGCGCGTGATAGATGAAAAGAAGATAGAGATACGCGGACTGGATAAAGTCGAGCCGCTCAACATCTGCGCCGACGAGGATATGATAAACCAGGTCGTATATAATCTTATAGACAACGCCGTGAAGTTTACGAACGAGGGCGGATATATCGAAGTCGTGATAAAGTCGGACAGCGAGAAGATGATATTCTCCGTCAAGAACAGCGGCAAGGGAATCTCCCGCGAAGAGGCGAGTAAGGTCTTTGAACGCTTCTATAAAACGGACAAATCACGCAGCTACGATGTCAAGGGAGCGGGTCTCGGACTGTATATAGTCAAGACCATAATCGATATGCACGGCGGTCAGATAACCGTCAACAGCGAGCCGGGCGAATATACGCAGTTCGTGTTCTGGCTTCCGCTGAGATGAATTTTTGCGGAAAAAAGTTGAATAAAAATCCAAAGGTTATTTACCGGTCGTTCAAGAAATCGTAATATTGAAAGTCCATAATAGTGTCAAAAGATGAAGGATATCCCGAAGGCAATGGATGGAGGTAAATTAAGTTTATGTACAATGATGATTATGTGAACAACTTCGGCAGCTCCGGCGAGACGCCGCCCGAAGACAACTCGGCAGACACCGCACAGCAGTCTGCACCGCTTGAGCCGGATCAGGTTTATTCCGCTCCGCAGCAGCCCGGACAGGGCAGCTATAACAGCCAGAATTCATATAATTCCGGCAGCTATACGCCGCCTCAGCCCGAGAAAAAGAAGAAAATGAGCGCGAAGAAGAAGGGCGTTGCGGTTTTCGCCGCGATCCTCGCAGTTGTTATCGCGGTCTCCGCGACCGTTACTGTGCTTGCAAAGAGAAACAACAGCAGCTCCGGCGGCGGCACTTCGGTGACCGGCACCTCCGAGGGCGATGCCGAGCTGAATATCGCCGAGACCCCGAAAGCGACAACGACTTCAAAAGCGAACGGCGTGCTCACTTCGGCGCAGATATATGAAAAAGTTTCTCCGAGCAATGTCGGCATAGTCGTATACAGCCAGTCGTCAAGCTCGGCTTCCGGCGAAGGCTCCGGTATAGTCATGGGCGAGAACAAAGATCACACCTATACCTATATCATCACCTGCGCCCATGTTATCAGCGGCGAGGGCGTAAAAGCCGTTGTTCAGCTGCATGACGGCACTCAGTATGACGCCGAGATAGTCGGCTACGATTCACGCACCGATATCGGCGTGCTGAAAATAAAGGCTACGGGCTTCACCGCCGCAGAGTTCGGCGATTCAACGAAGCTTTCGGTCGGCGAGACTGTCTATGCAATAGGCAACCCCGGCGGCACCGAGTTCTTCGGCTCGTTCACAAACGGCATGGTCTCCGCGATTTCGAGAACGGTCAGCAGCCAGATAGGATATTCGATGGAGTGCATCCAGCATACGGCGGCTATCAGCCCCGGCAACTCCGGCGGCGCGCTGATAAACGAATACGGCCAGGTGGTCGGTATCAATTCTCTTAAAATCAGCGACAGCAGCTATGAGCTTATGGGCTTCGCTATCCCGATTTCGTCCGCCAAAGAGATAATCGACGATCTTATCGCCTACGGTAGAGTGCCGAACCGTCCGAAGCTCGGCATCAGCTATTATTCCAACACGTCGAACCAACAGTATAACATGATCGTGCAGATAAAGGGTTTGCCGGCAGGCTCGCTTATCATCGCGGACATCAACGCGGACAGCGACCTTGCAAACAGCAGCGCTCAGGTCGGCGATCTTATAACAGCGGTCAACGGCAAGGAGCTGAGCACTTCGGAAGTCCTGCTTGAAGCGATTGAAAACTCCAAGGTCGGCGATACGCTGACCCTGACCCTGTGCAGGATATCGAGCAACTATCAGACAAAGGAATTCAATGTCAAGGTAAAGCTCGTTGAGGATACCGGAAACACCACTTCCTCTTCCTCTCAACAGCAGCAGGAGCAGCAGACAACTCAGCAGGATAACAGATCATTCTACTACAACCCCTTTAATTGATATATCACCTTTCTAACGAAAAACGCGGGTACAGCGAAAACTGTACCCGCGCTTTTTGCCTGAAAATACAGCCCCGGCAAAATCTGTCGGGGCTATTGATTTTGATTATTTCTTGAGTCTCTTGTCTGTCTTTGTTGCAAGGTGGGTGCCGACGCTCTGGAAAATCTGAACGAGCGCTATGAGCAGGATAACCGCGAAAATCATGACGAGATATTTGTAGCGGTAGTAGCCGTAGTTTATGGCTATCTTGCCGAGTCCGCCGCCGCCGATTATTCCGCTCATTGCGGAGTAGCCGAGGATGGTGGTTATCGCTATCGTGAAGTTCGAGAGCAGCGAGGGAACGCTCTCGGGAATCATAACTTTGACGATTATCTGCATGGGCGATGCTCCCATGCTCTGCGCGGCTTCGATTATATTCGGGTTGACCTCGCGCAAGCTGCTTTCAACAAGGCGCGCCACAAACGGGAACGACGCGATGACGAGCGGAACTATCGAAGCGACAGTGCCGACCGCAGTGCCGACGATAAGACGGGTCAGCGGGAAGACGAGAATCATCAGAATCAAGAACGGCACCGAGCGCAGAAGATTTATGATAACATTGAGAACCTTCATCAGAGCCTTCGGCAGGGGGAGAACGCCGCCCTTTTCGCCCGCGACGAGCAGCACGCCGAGCGGCAGACCGATAATTATCGCGAAGAGCGTTGAGAGCAGGGTGACATATATCGTCTCCCAGATAGCCAACGGAAAATCGTTTTTTAATATATCGAGGGCTTCTGTCAGCGCCTCGGAAGTGAATGCATTATCAAACATCTTTTAAACCTCCTCAACAAGAATATCCGGCATACTCTGCAGATATTTCGACGCGCGTTCAAGCTCGTTGTCCCCTCCGGGGATGCCGAGGAGCATGTTGCCGTAGACCTTGTC
>DJQG01000022.1:19946-20336 GCA_002438685.1 Ruminococcaceae bacterium UBA6392
CCGATGCAGCGCGTGGAGGCAGCCAAGATGTTCGCCGCGATTCCCTCGTCTATAGCCATCTTGGTTATCAGCGGGGTGTTGGTCGCGAACGCGCCGTTAAAGACGACTCTTATCCTGTGCTCGTCCGAAGCGGGAGCAAAAATCTCATCCGAAGCGTCGGGGAACACAAGGCGTTTTGCCGCAGCCGACTGCGGATGGGCAAAAACAGTGCTGACTTCGCCCTGCTCAACGACCGTGCCGTTGTCAAGAATGGCGACTCGGTTGCAGGTCTCTTCAACAACGCTCATCTGGTGGGTTATTATAATAACCGTTATGCCGAGCTTTTTGTTTATGTCTCTTATGAGGTTGAGGATCGAATGGGTGGTGTTCGGGTCGAGCGCGCTTGTCGCT
>DJQG01000022.1:20389-22422 GCA_002438685.1 Ruminococcaceae bacterium UBA6392
CTGCTGACCGCCGGAGAGCTGAGCGGGATAAGCCTTCGCCTTGTCGGGCAGACCGACTATCTCGAGCAGTTCGAGCGCGCGTTTCTTCGCGTCCTCTTTCTTCATGCCCTCAAGCTCGAGCGGGAAACAGATGTTTTTCAGGCAGTTGCGCTGCATGAGCAGGTTGAAGCCCTGGAATATCATGGTTATATTGCGGCGGGCGTCCCTGAGCTGCTTGCTCGAAAGCGAACCCATATCGACCCCGTCGATGAGTATCTGACCCTCGGTCGGGCGTTCGAGCATATTTATGCACCGCACGAGCGTGCTCTTGCCCGCGCCGCTCATGCCGATAACGCCGTAAATATCGCCGTCGTTTATCGTCAGAGAAACATTCTTGAGCGCGTCGAGCGAGCCGTCGGCGGTCTTGAAAGTTTTTGACAGATTTTTAATCTCGATCATTTTATGCCTCCGAACTTCTGGATAAAAAGATAATGCCGGCAAGCAGCCCGATTAAGAGCAACTTAGCCCGGCATTATATTTTATAACATTTACTTCACTGCGTCAAGAGTAGTCTGCTTGCCGCCGTAGAGAGCCATGGGCTCGACATGGACATAGCAAACGGTGACGATGTGGGTGTTGTTCTGCTTGTTGAAATCGTCGAGGTAAGGCTCGTGCTGGAAGTAGTTTGCATCGATCTCGCCGGACTCAACAACATTGTTGGGCTGGACATAATCTTCGAACTCTTTGATGTCAAGAGTGATGCCCTTAGCGGCAAGGATCTCCTTGGCAACGGCGAGGATCTCGGCGTGCGGTGTGGGGGATGCAGCGACAGTTATGGTCTGACCCTTGAGTGCGTCGTAGTTGACGGAGGAATCGTAGCCGTCGCCGGGATTCGAAACAACGCTGATAACTGCGCCGTTATACTTGGAAGCGATGAAATCGGCAACCTTCTTGCTCTGGAGAGCGGCGGAAAGAGCCTTTATCTTGTCGGAATTCTCGTTGCCCTTCTTGGTAGCGAGGATGTTCGAATATGCGCTCGAAGAGCCCTCGATAGCGAGGCTGTCCTTGACGGGGTTGAGACCCGCGGAGATAGCGTAGTTCGAGTTGATAACAGCGTAGTCAACATCCTTGAGAACGTTGGGAAGCTGAGCAGCCTCAACCTCTTTGAAGGTGATGTTCTTGGGGTTGTCCTCAATGTCTCTTACGGTTGCGGTGATGCCGGCGCCGTCTTTGAGCTTGATGATGCCCTGCTCCTGAAGAAGAAGGAGCGCACGGGCTTCGTTGGTCGCGTCGTTGGGAACGGCAATTGTGATGCCCTTGCTGCCCGAAGAGCAGGCGGCGAAGCCGAAGATGCAGCCCAGCGCGAGGACCGCTGCGAGAATGATCGATATTGTCTTTTTCATGTTGATTATCTCCTTTGTATTTTAATTTATAAGGTATTGGGTTGAAACGGACTTTTTAATCATGCGCCTTGCGGCACATTCGCCAATGCCTTATATCAAAGGGCGAAAATAATTTCAGATACTGCACTTTTCTTCCTCCTCAATGCAAATAAAAAACGGGAAACTCCTCACGAAGCTCCCCGAATCTCTGCATATATCAGATTTATTCGTTTGACGGAAGCTCGTCGGAAAAAGGCATGCACATGCACATGCGCATGGAGAACATGCACATTTCCATCATCATAATGTTGCTGTCAAACTTTTTCATGATGCTTCCTCCCTGTTCAGTATCTATGAGCGTATTATAGTCTCTTATACCTACGCTGTCAATAGGTTTTTACAAAAAATTCCCGATTTGTCCCGATGCACAAAAAAACAGGCGAAAATGCGCCTGCTTTTGAATAAAATTTGCTGTTATATATCGCGGCTGCGTCTGAAATTGCGCTCCGCCTTGCGGCGAGCGGCGGTCTTTCTCTCTTCGGCGAGCTTTTTTTCGTGCACTTTTTTGCGCACGGACGGGCGGTTCGGATTCTTCGTGCCCGTTATTTTTTTCTTTTTATCTTTCGGCTCGTGCAGCTCCGGATTCTCCTTGAAGAATATCAGGCTTGCGCC
>DJQG01000152.1:0-22517 GCA_002438685.1 Ruminococcaceae bacterium UBA6392
CCCGCATATGTGGGGGCAGAGCACCGCGACAAAAGTTCTCTGGGATTCTCTTATTGTTCAGAAAGCCGATTCAACCCTGCTTATCGGCAGGGGAATGCCGGCGGAATGGATAGAAAGCGGCAAAAAAACCGTTATCCGTGATTATCCGCTCAACGGCGGAAGAAAAATCGGCTTCTCGCTCGTTTCATCAAATGATACGGTTACTCTCACTCTGACCGGAGACGGCGCAGGCACTTGCGAAGTAATACTCGACCTTATCGGGCTTCGCGGAAATATAGAATCGGCAAGCTGCGAATATGACAGCGAGCGCGGAGTTGTTATAATTCCGAAAGGTGTAACACAGGTCACGGTGAGGAGAAAGATATAATGAAAAAGTATGTTATTTTGGCGGCTGTGTGTTGGTTCGCAGTCATATCTTTAGTCGGCATAATTCTGACCGTCTATGACAAGCGCATTGCCGGCAGCGGAAAGCGCCGTATTCCTGAAGCGACACTCATGACTGTCGGTCTGCTCGGCGCGGCCGGACCGATGTATCTGACAATGAAAAAAATCCGCCATAAGACCAAGCATAAAAAATTCATGCTCGGACTTCCGGCGGAAGTTCTTCTGCATATTTTGATTATTGCCGCGGCGGTTTATTTTTCGCTATCCTGAGCCGCTTCATCTGCATCAACCGGCTCGGGCACGACAAGCGAAACTGTTTTTCTGATGTCGATTCGGTCATAGTACTGCTTGAATCTTACCGCCACTCTGACCGTTCTGTCGCAGTGCGGGCAGTAATATTTGCTGCGGAAATACTGGTTTGAATATGACCACTGCTTTGTCTGCTCGCATTTGCCGGAGCATATCTCACATTTATAATCGAGAACGCTTTTGTCGATAAGCGGGCTGTGGATATTGCTTATCGGGTGCGCCTTGAATGTGAGCCGCGCGTAGAACTCGTCGTTGCACTCTCTGATATACGGCTTGAATGCGTCTTTTGAATAGACTTTTTTCAGGCATTCCGCGCTGAGAAGGCTGTCGTCGTAGGCTCTGTGGTGCGAGAAGCTGCTCTCGTCGATTCCGAGCTCCTGCGCCGCGGTTGAAAGACCTATCTGACGCGATTTCGGCGTTCCGAGTATAGACTGAATATACGCTTGCATATCGGCATAATAGCTCAGAAACGGGATGGTATCAATGCCGTTCAGATATTTGTAATTGTCGATGAGCACGCGGATATCTCCGTCGCCCCATGTGAGCAGCACGCACTCCGAACCTATCCAACGGCGAAAGCTCGAAAAAACTTTGGTAAACGGCTCGCCGCTTCTGACCTCTTCATTTGTTATGTTTGTCAATTCTTTGACGCTGCCGCGCAGCTTTTTACCTATCTGCGGTCTGACAAGACAGGAGAATTCGTCCTTGAAATTGAGATTTTCGTCGAGCTTTACAGCGCCTATTTCTATTATCTCGTTTATGAAGCCTTTAGTCTTGCGGGCATATGTATTGTTCCATTCGAGATCCATTATTATAAAATCCATCGAAACATCCTTTAAAATCTATATTTCACAATCTGAAATCTGAAATTTTTATTTAAAAACCATAAAGTATTATATATTAAAACCGGATGTATTGCAAGACAAAATAAACCCGTGTCGCATATCCGCTTTTTACGCCCTTTAGATTGATTTTCTTTTTCAAATGGGGTATTATATAAGGCAAGCGTTTTATTACACATATGTAAGGTAAAGGGAAGAAAATCATGCCTATAAAAATAGACGGCAATTTGCCGGCGCATAAGCTGCTGGAGAATGAAAATATTTTCGTTATGACCGAGGAACGGGCTGTATCGCAGGATATACGCCCGCTGAAAATACTTATTCTCAATCTTATGCCGACAAAGATCGAGACAGAGACGCAAATATTGCGTCTGCTGAGCAACTCGCCGATTCAGGTCGAGGCAGAGCTGCTTCAGGCCGCCACGCATGAAGTAAAGAACGTTTCCAAAGAGCATATGCTCAAGTTCTACAAAACTTTTGATGATATAAAGAACGAGCGCTTTGATGGCATGGTAGTCACCGGCGCTCCCGTTGAAAACATGGAGTTTGAGCAGGTCGATTACTGGGACGAGCTTTGCCGTATATTTGAGTGGAGCAAGACCAACGTCTATTCCTCGTTCTTCATATGCTGGGGTGCTCAGGCGGCGCTCTATTATAAATACGGTCTTAAAAAGTATCAGCTCGATAAAAAGATGTTCGGCGTTTTTGAGCATGTTTCGCTCGATACTTTTCATCCGCTCATGCGCGGACTTGATGACAAATTCTGGGTGCCTCATTCAAGGCATACGGAGGTCAGGCGCGGTGACATTGCGCTGATAAAGGATCTTCAGATACTCTCTTATTCCGAGAAATCAGGCGTGCATCTGATATCCGATATGGAGTGTCGCAATTTCTTTTCTACCGGTCACTCCGAATATGACCGCGATACGCTTGCAAAAGAATATTTCCGCGATGTTGAAAAAGGCTTGGGTATTGATCTTCCGGAAAACTATTTTCCGGACAACGACCCTTCGAGGACTCCGGAGGTCAAATGGCGCAGCGCCGCCAATATAATTTTTTCAAATTGGCTCAATTATTTTGTGTATCAGCGTACACCTTATGATTTGAGCACGCTTTGACAGGAAGGTAAAGGAAAATGGGAGATATTTACATATCCGGCAACGGAAGAAGAAATCAGGATACTCAGGATATCCCGATAACGCCGCGCAGAGTCAATGTAAATGACCTCGGCGCACAGAACAGAAACGCTCAGCAGGTGCCGCCGCAGGGGCAGAGACGCCAGCCTCAGCAGGGACAGCAATATGATTCGCGCCGCGAACAACGCAGACCGAATCCCAATAATCAGCCCCGGCAGAATCCGAACGGCGGGCAGCAGAATAGCGTTCCTTCGCCCAAAAAGCCGAGGAAGAAAAGCCGCGCCGCGAGAAGTATATTTATAGTTCTTCTCGTGCTTGTGCTTATCGGCTCGTGCGTATTTGGCATTGTGTATTCAACGGCGAGCAAGATTGATTACAAGCCCGAGACACATCAGGATAACGTCTATGTCGATTCGTCAACTCTGATGCACGACAGCAAGGTGACGAATATTCTGCTCATCGGTGTCGACGGTTCAAGCTCAGATACTTCATTGCGTTCCGATACCATGCTCATGGTGTCGATTGACCGCAACAACAAGAAGATAAAGCTGACGTCTTTCCTGCGCGATACATGGGCTGTTATTCCGTCGACAAAGTCTTATAACAAGCTCAACGCCGCCTGCTCTTACGGCGGAGCGCAGCTTGTCATGGACACTATCGAATATAACTACAATGTCAAGATAGACCACTATATGCTCGTCGGATTCGATATGTTCGAGACGATAATAGACTCGGTCGGCGGCATTGACGTTGAAGTGACCGAAAAAGAGGCGCAGTTCATGCGCGCCACGGCGAGGGCGACGAGAGAAATACAGTCCGGCGAGAGCGTTCATATGAACGGCGCACAGGCGCTTGTATATTGCCGTATAAGAAAGCTCGATTCCGACTTCATGCGCACTTATCGCCAGAGAAAAGTTATAACGGCTCTTATCAAGAAAGCGAAAACTTCAAATCCGTTGACGCTCAAGAAGCTTGCAGATACAGTGCTGCCGATGGTTCAGACCGATATGTCGCCCATGGAGCTCACAAAGCTTGTTTTCGGCGCACCCAAGTATATCGGTTATGATGTAAAATCCGAGCGCGTACCGCACGAGAATACATGGAAATCGCAGACAAAGAGGGGACAGTCGGTTATAGTCACCGATTTTGATGCGAATATACAGTTCCTCAAGTCGTATTTGTATTCTGTAGACCCGGTTGAGGATGAGGAAACCACCTAAAACGGAGGGTATAGTTTGAAATATAATAAAATAATATCGCTCAAAGACGGCAGGGAATGCTGCCTGAGAAATGGAACGGAAAACGACGCACAGGAAGTTCTCGATGTCTTTAATCTTACACATGCCGAGACGGATTATCTGCTCACTTATCCCGATGAAAACAGTTTTACCGTTGAACAGGAGGGTGCGTTCCTCAAGGCAAAAACCGAGAGCAGCAACGAGATAGAAATCATTGCGGTCGTTGACGGTAAAATTGCCGGAACCGCCGGAATCGATGCTGTCGGAAACAAATACAAAACAAAACACAGAGCAGAGTTCGGAATAAGTATCGCTAAGGAATTCTGGGGACTCGGCATAGGGCGTGCGCTGACCGAAGCGTGCATAGAATGCGCCAAAGAAGCCGAATATACTCAGCTGGAGCTCGACGTTGTCTCTGATAACACAAGCGCGATTTCACTTTACAAAAAAGTTGGTTTTGTTGAATACGGGAGAAACCCGAAAGGCTTCAATTCGCGTATAAGCGGATATCAGGAGCTCGTCTATATGAAACTCGACCTGTAAAACTACAGATACAGCAAAACGGGCGTTATGCAATTTAAGCATGACGCCCGTTTCTTCGCAAAAAACAGAGCAGATCAATATCAAGACCTGCTCGATTTTTATTTATCTGACGCTTTCATAGAGGCTCTTGAACTCGAGAAGGATTCTCGAACCCTCGTGTTTCGATACAGTGAGGAGCTCTTCATTCTCGGTGAGTATCGAGTGATAGTTGTTGTCAGCTATGATATAGCCGATCTGATCGTTCGTAAGACCGAGCACCATAAGCTTTCTGCTGCCTACGATATCCTGCATCGAGGGATACTCCCAATCTTCGCCGGTCCAGGAGTCCTTAACCTCGGTGCCGCCGCCGAATGCGATTTCGGGAGCAAGCTCGCCGGGGATGAGTGCGAACGCAAGGTTCGTACCGATCTCCATATAGCCGATTTCGGTCGGGATTCTCATCGAACCGTCCTTAGCCTTGACCGCCTCGTTGGCGAGAAGTCCGGTGGAGGCGATGAACTCGAGCGCGTGGTTGTCAACGGTCACGAATACATCTCTGTGAGCAATATTAAGTATAGGCTCAACTTTCGAACCCTTATCGGCGGCGACAAGAATCTCGCCGAGCTTGTTGCCGTATGCTTCAACATTCTGATATCTTGTGTTGCCCTCGACCGACACCGAATCGCCCTGAGAGGTTATCGCAAGCTCTGCGCCCTGTATCTGAACATAGTTAGCACCTGCTGCGTTGACCTGCTTCTCGATGAAGTAAGGATAATCGCCGGAGACACTCGTCGTGCCCGCGCCGAGACCGACGCAGTGGATAGCTGCATTGACTATCCAGGTGGGCTTTGAATCCTTGTTGTCGGGAACAAAGCAAAGTCTGTTGAGGTTGGGGTCAATGACTTGGGGATCGCGCTTGTCGCGGATATACTCATGAACATCGGTCTGGGAGAAATACATTTCGCCGGGCTCCATGTTGTTGACTGCCGCAACAATGGTATCTGCGGTGGTCTTATAGAGGTGCTCCATATATTCCTTGTTCTGACCGTTGTGCAGGGTGCTTGCGTCCATGCCGATGGCGTTCTTGAAGGTATTTCCGAAGAGAACCTTGTTGAGGTCGCCGTTGAGACCGAGAGTATCGATAGCGCTGTGCTGATGAAGAGTAGAGATGTTTACACTGACGATATTCTTGTTCTTTATGAATCCTGCGATTCTGCTTCTGATCTCGCGGACATCTTTTGCCGCAAGTCCGTATGCGTCGAGAACCGCATAAACAACGATTCCGTTATCCGTGCCGTCGCTCATTGCGAATACTCTGACTCTGAGATCGTCGAGTATCTCGGTGGGGTGCTTGGGGTTGGGATAGGAGAGGCTTCCACCGACATAGTGGTTGCCGTCAAGCTCGTTGCCGGTGAGAAGTGTTGCGCTTGAATAACCGACATTCCAGCGTGCGCCGTCAGCTGCTTTGTCGTTGAAAGACTTGCTGCCGACATTTGAGTTTGTGAATTTGTAGTCCGCTTCGTCGGGTCTGCTCATCAGCGGGAAAACTTTGCTCAGACTGACCACAAGACTGTCAATAAGTTTGTCAACGGACATATAGAAAAGTCTGCTGACGCCTGTCTTGAAGCTGTCCCAGGTGAGCTTATCCGAAGATGAAAACGCGCCGAGAATAACTTTGATAACACTGATAGCTTCATTGATGTCATCAAGCGAGTCTGCGCGGGACGATGCAGAGCTGTCTGTCGTTGCTGTCAGCTCGGAAACATTCTGCGAAGCCAGCGCGAGGTCTGCGCCGTTGTTGGTCTGTGCGCCAACTGCGGCAGCGGTGGAACCGAAAGCGAGTACGGCAACGAGCATAATTGCCACGATACCGCTTATCAGCTTTTTACATTTCATCGTTTGACACTCCTTAGTTTATTTTGCAGCCTTTTCGGCATCTGCTTTCGTTTTGTTGACAGTGTCCATTATGCCGGTGAATACGCTTGCAACTATAGGCGCAGTCTCGGGACCGAGGGAGTTGGTCTCCTCATAATGTCTTCTGTCAAGTCTGTCGCGCGCGCCGTTGATATAGGGCTCGTTGGGGTTGAGGTAGAAATCGTTCGGCGGGACGACATAGCCTGTGAAGTCGTTGGAGAGGCAGAAGATGAGCATATTGTCATCGTTTGCAATCTGGAGCAGGGGAGTCGGGTTGATGTCGGGTGACTTTCCCTCAGCCGAACCCTCTGCGTCAAGATATCCGCCGTATGCAAGCTCCGGGAACAGCTCGCAGGGGAGAAACAGAAGCTTGAGACCGTCAAGCTCAAAATAGTTCATCTCGGTGTGTATCGACATATTGAGCGAACCCTTGCCGGTGTATGCGGCGTGGGACTTGAGAATGCCGACTCTCTGAACGAGAGCAAGAACATAGTTGTCGCACTGCGCATAGTATTCCTGGCGCATGTAATTGAGTATGGGACGAAGCTTTCTCTCATCCTCGATAGCCATTGCCGTGCGTGCTATCGACTGACCGCCCATCATGGTTGATTTAATATTGTCTTCGTCAAGCTCCTTGAGTCTGATAAGTCCGCCGATAGCGCCGACAAAATATATCGTCTCTGCGCCGGTCTTTTCGAGTATCTCGTTTCTGAGATATCCCGCAAAGTCTGCGCTGATATAGGAGTTCTTGCCGAGAAGCGACTCGGTATGAGAAGCGAAGTTTATCATCCAGACCTCACGGCTTCCATCCTTGGGAATGAAGCGGAATCTTGTGACATCCTTAGAATAGACCTCAGGCAGACGGGAGTCGCGCTGAATCTCCTCGGCTTCCTTCTTGCCGTAATAGAGGTCGCCCTCTCTGCGGTCGTTGTAAGCGTCGATAACGACCTGCTTTACCTTCTGGCGGAGCATTTCCATATATTTCTTGTTGCGTCCGCTTCTCGGAAGTGGACCCCAGAAGCCGACAGTGTCGATGCTTGCGTGGTTATGTATGCTCATGATATTAATCGAGCGGCAGCCGGTCTCTTTTTTGAAATCGGCAAGCAGATCTCTGATTATGCCGACATCGTAGTTAGTCAGTCCGATATCGTCGATAGATACGAAAACGACGCCGCCTCTGCCGGACTGGTCGTCTATCCATATGGCGCTCGCGGTCATAGGATCGAGCGCGCCCTTTGCGGGGTTGTTGATCTTATAGCCTGCGACATAGTAGGTCGTCTTGTCCATATCGTCGGGCATAACATCCGTCTTGGCAAAACCTACGCTGAAATAATCGCTCTTGGGCTCGCTGATATAATCAAACGTGCCTTTTTCGAGCTCGGGCGCGGGATTCTTCTTTGTCCTCTTTGCGCCGCCGCGTGACAGCGAATTCTGCAGTATTTTGCCGACTGTTCCTAAAGCACTCATGCTTTATCTCCTCTCAGAAAGCTAAAAGTTTTACTTTGCACAATATGTACAAAATTATTTTATATATTATAAACTTTTTATAAGTAAAAAGCAATATTTTTCAGCCAAAAATTATATGTATCGATTAAATAAATGGGACATAAAGTACGCATTGCGCAAAAAAATGACTTATTTTGAAATAACATATTTCATTTTACTCCGGAAGTGTGTATAATATAAGCTGATTTATTATGTGAAGAGTGAAGCTCTCGATGGAACGGAGATATATTGATGAATTATAAGGTCAACCCGGACTCTCTTTCGGCGGTTTTTATGGTGCCGTCGCAGATAGTCGATCAGCATATCAAGCTTGCCGGCGGTCAGCAGCTGAAAGTTCTGCTCTGGACTCTCCGCCATGCGGGGGAGGGCTTTGATATGGAAAGAATGTGCAGGGACTTGAATTTCTCAGCTCCCGATGCACAGGATTATCTTCAATATTGGGTTGAGACCGGGATACTTGTGTCGGACGGAAATACCAAAACGGTATCTATTTTTGCGCCCGCTGAACCGGAGAAAAAAGAAGAGCCTGCGGCTCCCAAAAAAGAGCTGCCTGATATTGTCCCGTCAAGACCGACCGCAGCCGAGATAGCTCAGCGTGCAGAGGAATCGGCGGATATAAAATTCCTGCTTCTCGAAACGCAGAACAAGCTCGGCAGGACTATAGGCTATGACGGACAGTGTACTCTCCTGATGATGCACGATACATACGGAATACCGGTCGAAGTCATACTCATGATAATTGAATACTCCGTTTCGATCGGCAAATCGAGCTTTCATTATATAGCCTCGATCGGAAAAGACTGGGGCGAGCGCGAAATAGATACTATAGAAAAAGCGGACGAGCAGATAAGCAGGCTAAACTCGGTCAACCGCGTCTGGGCGTCGTTTGCCGCGATGGCGGGGCTTTCAAACTCGCGTCCGACTCAGGCGCAGACAAAATATATTATTACTTGGAACCGCGAATGGGGATTCTCTCCCGAGATGATTTTTTTGGCGTATGAGCAGATGGCGGAACACTGCCAGAAAATGAGCTTCCCGTATATGAATAAGGTGCTCGAATCGTGGCACACGAACGGAATAAAAACACCATCGGATGTCGAAAAGGCAAACAAGCCTGTATCTGCGCCAAGTTCGCCGCAGAACAAGAGTAAAGCAAATGCGGGACACGCATCTTCATACGACCTCAACGAATTCAACCGCAGCGCAATGCAGAAACCGATAGTTTATAAGAAGAAAAACAAGGATTGAGAGGGGAAAGACAAATGAGTTACAGCCGCAAGGTATATGTGAAAGCCGCCTCGACGCTTGAACGCCGCCGCAGCAAAGCGGAGCACACTCAGAGCATGCACCGTGAAGAGGCGTATGCAAAAATACCCGAACTTATATCAATAGACCGCGAAATAGCCTCGGCGGGTGCGGAGGTAATCCGCGCCATCGGCATGGGCGAGAACGCTCAGCGCTTTATCGAAGAGCTCTCGAAGAAGAATCTTGCTGCCCAGCAGCGCCGCAAGGATATCCTCAAAGAAAACGGATATCCCGAGGATTATCTTGACCCGATATTCACCTGCAAGAAGTGCTGTGATACCGGTATCGGCGAANNTCCTGCAAAAAATGCCGCGACACGGGATTCGTCAGCGGCGTGATGTGCGACTGCTACAAAGAGCTTCTGCGCGACACCGCTCTTGCGGAACTCAATGAGCTTTCGCCGAGCGCACGCTCGACTTTTGAAAGCTTTAATGTAAATTATTATCCCGACGCCGCAGACGCAGTTACGGGAGTCAACCCGCGGAGCAGAATGAAAGAAATACTTGATTTCTGCAAGGATTACGCCGCCGATTTCGGAACGGATTCTCCGAGTCTTCTGCTCTACGGCGCAACCGGACTCGGCAAGACTCATCTCTCGCTCGCAATAGCGTCCGAGGCTATCATAAAAGGCTACGGGGTTATATACGGCTCGGCGCAGAATCTTATGTCGCGCCTCGAAAAAGAGCATTTTTCAAGCGGACGGGATAACGAATACGAGGGTAGCGAGCAGGCTATACTCGAATGCGATCTTCTCGTTATTGACGACCTCGGCGCGGAATTTTCAACCCAGTTCACCGTCGCGGAGCTCTATAATATAATCAACACCCGCATTATGAGCCGCCTGCCTGTCATAATAAGCACGAATCTCACTCCCGACGGGCTCGAGCAGAAATATACGCAGAGGATAACTTCAAGAATAATAGGCAATTATATTTCGCTCTATTTCTGCGGAAAAGATATCAGACAGATAAAAACTATGGAACAGGAGTAATATGCCCATATGGACATTATAAACAGCTTGACAAAAATGTTCGGTCTCCAGCGCTGGCAGGTCGAAAACACAGTGAAACTTATCGATGAGGGCAACACGATACCGTTCATCGCCCGATACAGAAAAGAAGCGCACGGAACACTCGACGATCAGGTGCTGCGTGAGCTCTCTGAGAAGCTCGAATATCTGCGCAACCTCGACAAGCGCAGGGAAGAGATCCGCGCATCGATAACCGCGCAGGAGAAGATGACTCCCGAAATCGAAGCCGCTCTCGAAAAGGCTTCGACTCTCGCGGAGATCGAAGATATTTACCGCCCGTTCAGACCCAAGCGCAGAACACGCGCTTCGATAGCCAAAGAAAAGGGGCTTGAGCCGCTTGCCGATGCGATTTTTACTCAGGCTGCCGATTCCGCTTCGCCGTCAGAGCTCGCGGAGGACTATATAGATTCCGAAAAGGGCGTTGAAACCGCCGGAGACGCGATAAACGGAGCGATGGATATTATCGCGGAAAACATATCGGACGACGCAGATATCCGCCGCCGTCTGCGCTCGCTGTTCACCGTTGCCGGTGTGCTCCGGTCGCGCGCCGCGGACAGCGAAAAAGAGAGCGTCTATACGATGTATTATGAATATGACGAGCCGGTCAATAAAATTGCCGGTCACCGCGTGCTTGCCGTCAACAGGGGCGAGAACGAAGGCTTCCTCAAAGTCGGCATAGATGTTGACCGCATAAAGGCGCTGAATATAATCAATGCAAATGTCCTGAGCGACAACGGCTCAGCCTGCACCGATATCGTGCGTGACGCTGCCGCCGACGCATATGACAGGCTTATATTCCCGTCGGTCGAGCGCGAAATGCGCAATATGATAACCGACAGCGCGGTTGAATCCGCACTCAAGGTGTTCTATGTGAATCTGCGCGAACTTTTGCTTCAACCTCCCGTCAAGGGCAAGCGTGCCCTCGGACTCGATCCCGGTTACAGAACGGGATGCAAAGTCGCCGTTGTTGATGAAACCGGAAAAGTGCTCGATACCGGTGTTATATATGTTACTCATTCCGAGGAGCAGAAACTCAAAGCAAAGCAGACTGTTAAACGACTTATAGAAAAACACGGCGTTGAAGTAATAGCCATAGGCAACGGCACGGCTTCAAAAGAGACGGAGATATTTGCCGCCGATCTTATAAAAGAACTCGACCGCAAGGTGTCCTATATGATGGTCAGCGAGGCGGGCGCTTCGGTTTATTCCGCTTCAAAGCTTGCAGCGGAAGAGTTCCCGCAGTTCGATGTTTCGCTCAGAAGCGCGGTTTCGATAGCCCGTAGACTTCAGGACCCGCTCGCCGAGCTTGTCAAAATCGATCCGAAAGCGCTCGGCGTCGGTCAGTATCAGCATGATATGCCTAAAAAAGAGCTCGGCGAAACGCTTGACGGTGCGGTCGAATACTGCGTCAACTCTGTCGGCGCGGATGTCAACACCGCCTCTCCGTCGCTGCTCTCGCATATAGCCGGAATTAACTCTGGCGTTGCTAAAAATATAGTCGCTTACAGAGAAGAAAATGGCGCGTTCACTTCCCGCGCTCAGCTCAAGAAAGTGCCGAAGCTCGGCGCAAAAGCCTATGAGCAGTGCGCCGGATTCATCAGAGTCCCGGAAAGCAAGAATGTTCTCGATAACACCGGTGTTCACCCTGAGAGCTACGCCGCCGCAAAAGCGCTGCTTGAGCTCTGCGGACTTACTGTAAAAGATGCCGCAAAGGGAAATACAGGCACTCTCAAAGCGACCGTCGAGGTGCTCGGCGGCGAAAAAAAGGTCGCGGAAAAATTAGAGATGGGTCTGCCCACTCTTCAGGATATAATCAAAGAGCTCCAGAAACCCGGACGCGATCCCCGCGACGAGCTTCCGCCTCCGCTTCTGCGCACAGATGTCATGGATATCAACGACCTCAAGCCCGGCATGGAGCTGAAGGGAACGGTTCGCAATGTCATCGACTTCGGCGCATTCGTCGATATCGGAGTGCATCAGGACGGACTCGTTCACATTTCGCAGATAACCAACAAATATATCAAGCACCCGTCAGAAGTACTGAAAGTCGGCGATATCGTCACAGTGTGGGTGCTGGCGGTCGATGTCAAAAAGAACCGCATATCGCTGACCATGAAAAAAGATAACGTTCAGAAACCTAAGGAGTAAAAAGTTTTGTCGGAAAAATTCAGAAAAGATCTCACGCAGGGGAGCGTCACAAAACAGCTGCTCAAATTCTCCGTGCCTTTCCTGCTTTCAAACCTCTTGCAGGCACTCTATTCGGTCGCCGATATGGTGATCGTAGGTCAGTTTTGCGGAAAATCGGGAATAACCGGAGTCTCGATAGGCGGTCAGATAAATATTCTTGTCACCGGCGCGGCTCTCGGTCTTGCCATCGGCGGAACGGTGCTCATAGCCCAGTACGGCGGAGCTAAAAAATACGACGATCAAAAGAGCACGATAGGCACAATGACTACGCTCTATATTATTCTCAGCGTAATGCTCACCGTCGTTATGGTTCTGCTTACAAAACCGATACTGCGCCTGCTCAAAACGCCGGACAACGCATTTGAAGAAGCAGTCAGATATCTGACTATCTGCATGCTCGGCACGGTGTTCATGTTCCTGTACAACGCCATAAGCGCGATACTGCGCGGCATGGGCGACTCAAAACGCCCGCTCTATTTCGTGGCGATAGCCGCTGCGGTAAATGTTGTCGGAGATATAGTTTTTGTCGGTCCGCTGAAAATGGGCGCCGCCGGAGCGGCGATAGCCACCATCAGCTCGCAGGGGATAAGCGTTATTCTCTCACTTATCTATCTCTTCGGCAGCGGATTCTTCTCCGGATATAAACTAAAGGATTTCAGAATAGACGGGCAGAAAGCTTTGAGCATAATAAAAATAGGTCTGCCGTCGTCTGTTCAGCAGGTTATAGTCTCGTTTTCGTTCCTGACGCTTACAGCGCTCGTCAATTCTCTGCCGAATGCGTCTGTTGCGTCTGCCTGCCAGGGAATCGTCGGCAAGATAAATTCGTTTGCCATTCTGCCCGGACTTGCGATGAGCAGTGCCATATCATCTATGGCGGGTCAAAATATCGGCGCAGACGAATTCAAACGCGCCAAAAAAACAATGACGACCGGACTCGCGATAGCGATGGGCATTTCGGTGCTTGTGTTTGTTATAGTCGAGATATTCCCGCGCGAACTGCTGTCGCTGTTCACGAGCGAAACGGATGTTATCGAAACGGGTATAACATTTTTGAGGCTCGCCGCAGTTGATTATATTATAGTCACTCCCGTGTTCTGCATGAACGGTCTCACTATAGGCGCTGGATATACAAATATCGCTCTGCTCAATGCGGTTTTCAGCTCGATAGTTATAAGAGTCCCGCTCGCTTACCTGCTTGTGCGTGTGTTTGATCTCGGCTTCAACGGTATCGGAATCGCCATGGGCTTCGCTTCCGTTGCATCGATAGTTGTGGGATTTATATTCATACAGAGCGGCAAATGGAAGAAAGCAAAAATAAAGCTTTAAGCAGGATTTTGTAAGGCGAAGAAAAACAGCCTTATGCAATACATATCCGTTTTAATCGGATAATCATTTGATATGGAGGACAAAAACATGAAGATTCTCGTTACGGGAGGAGCCGGTTTTATCGGCAGCAACTTTATCTATCATATGCTCCGCAAGCATCCGGATTATGATATAGTCTGCCTCGATCTTCTGACATATGCCGGCAATCTCAAGACCCTCGACGAGGCGATGAAAAACGAGCATTTCAAGTTCGTCAAGGGCGATATCGCAGACCACGAGTTTGTTGACAAGCTGTTCGAGGATGAGAAGTTCGATATAGTAGTCAATTTCGCAGCAGAAAGCCATGTTGATCGCTCGATAGAGAACCCCGAAGTGTTTCTCAGAACGAACATCATGGGCACCGCGGCTCTTATGGATGCCGCGAGAAAAACTGGCGTAAAGCGTTATCATCAGGTGTCGACCGACGAGGTCTACGGAGATTTGCCGCTCGATAGAACCGATCTGTTCTTCACGGAGGAGACGCCGATTCACACTTCGAGCCCATATTCCGCGTCAAAGGCTTCCGCAGATCTGCTTGTGCTCGCTTATTACAGAACCTACGGACTGCCTGTAACGATTTCGAGATGCTCAAACAACTACGGTCCCTATCATTTCCCGGAGAAGCTTATACCGCTGATGATATCAAGAGCCTATAACAACGAGAGCCTTCCTGTCTACGGCGAGGGACTCAATGTCCGCGACTGGCTCTATGTTGAGGATCACTGCCGCGCTATCGATCTCATTATTCACAACGGCAGGGTAGGCGAGGTCTACAATGTCGGCGGCCACAACGAGAAGCGCAATATAGATGTTGTCAAAACGATTCTGCGCATCATGGGCAAGCCCGAGACTCTTATCACCCATGTCAAGGACAGAGCCGGTCACGACCTGCGCTACGCCATTGACCCGACAAAGATACACAACGAGCTCGGCTGGAGCCCGGAGACTACCTTTGACGAGGGCATAAAGAAGACCGTTGACTGGTATATGAACAATAAGCAGTGGTGGGAAGATATCATCAACGGCGAATACCGAAATTATTACGAAAAAATGTATTCCAACAGATAAATATTTTTGCCTTTTTCTATTTGAGTGTCCTATAATTTATTTTTGAACTCAAGTACAAAAAAGTATTTACAACACATTTTTTTCGTGCTATAATACAGAAAAAGGCGTATAGCCTTTGGTTAGGAGTTTCCAATGTCGGAAAAGAAAGAGAAGAAAGAAAAAGAACAGAAGAACACCGCAGAGGTGGAGCCCTCCAGGCGTTCGAGAAAAAAGCAGAACACTCACAAAGCTATTCTGCATCAAGCAAAGGTACTCTTTGAAAAAGAGGGTATCGGTAATGTCACTATTGAGCAGATAAGCGAGAGTGCCGATGTTTCGCGTTCCACATTCTTTTCGCACTTTGCTTCCGTTGACGATCTTCTCAAGGAGATCTCGGACGAGGAGATAAACGACGTCTTTGAAGCGGCAAGAAAGGGCGACGGCGAGCTTACCGTCAGCGCACTTTTGAAGCAGCTCAACGATGACACTTATCCTTATCCGTATCTTTCCGCAGAGGTTCTCATGCGCGGTATTCTCTCAAAAGGCGAGTCGAATTTCGCACAGGTCGATCGTTTCCTCCGCAAGGAGATAGTGACCGACAAGAGCTATGCGAACACTCTCGAGGAGTTTTCGTCAAAAGAACTCTCTGCTCTCATTCTCGGAGCCTTCTTCGGTCTCATCTTCCAGAAGATGATAAATGACGAGAGCTTCACAAACCCCGATGAAACAAGCGTGACTATCCAGAAATTCATAAAATATCTGAAAAATCAGGAGGAATTATCATGAGCAACGGATATGGAATCAGCAAATGGGAAGACGCAAAGACCATTTACAATGAGCTTCACGAGCTCACTTCTAAGCCGATCTATTGCGTTTCCGAAGAGGCACTTAAAGATGTTCTCGATTATTTCGAGACCAAGTGCGCAAAGTCGAAGGCAATCACCACCGAGGCAAAGCAGTATATTCCCGGCGGCGTTCAGCACAACCTCGCTTTCAACTATCCCTTCCCGATTTGCGTGACCAAGGCTGAAGGCGCGTTTCTTTATGACCTTGACGGAAACAAGTACTACGACTTCCTGCAGGCAGGCGGTCCGACAATTCTCGGCAGCAACTATGCTCCCGTGAGAGAGAAGGTCATTGAGCTTCTTAATGACTGCGGCCCTGTAACCGGTCTGTTCCACGAGGGTGAGCTCCTGCTCGCTAAGGAGATCAACAAACATATGCCCAACGTCGAGATGTTCCGTATGCTCGGTTCGGGCACTGAGTCCGTTATGGCTGCTATCCGTGTTGCACGCTGCGCCACAAAGGCAAAGCGTATCATCAAGGTCGGTGGCGCATATCACGGCTGGTCCGACCAGATGGTTTACGGTCTGAAGATTCCGGGCTCCAGATTCTTCCTTGAGTCCCATGGTATTCCGCACGGTTGTTACGGCACTACCGATGAAGTTAGACCCAACGATCTTGATATGCTCGAGAAGATGCTCAAGCTCAACAAGATGCGCGGCGGCACAGCTGCTGTTATCGTTGAGCCTGTCGGTCCCGAGAGCGGCACAAGACCTGTTGACTTCAACTACAACAAGGAAGTCAGAAAGCTCTGCGACAAGTACGGCTGCCTGTTCATCTTCGATGAGGTTGTTACCGGCTTCCGTGTCGGTCTCGGCGGCGCTCAGGGTTACTTCGATGTCGTACCCGATCTGACCATCTTCGGCAAGATCGTTGCCGGCGGTTATCCGTCAGCAGGTGGTGTCGGCGGTAAGAAGGAGTTTGTCAGCGGCATGGCCGCAGGTGTCGGCACCATGATGAAGCGCGCTTATGTCGGCGGTACTCTCGCTGCAAATCCGCTTTCGTCCTATGCAGGCTACTGCGCTATCCAGGAGATCGCAAGAACCAACGCTTGCGAAGTCGCAGGCAGAGCCGGCGACAGACTTGCTACAGGTCTTAAAGATCTTGTTAACAAGTACGGTCTTCCTTATGTTGTTTACAACCAGGGTTCCATCGTCCACCTTGAGTGCACCGGTGCAATGAGCTACGACTTCAGCTCGATGAACATCCTCAAGTCGGCTCTTCCGATGCTCAAGACAAAGCCCGAGATGCTCCGCAGAAAGTCCGCTATGGAAGAGATGGGCGCAGCTTACATGGCAAACGGTATCGTCACCCTTGCCGGCAGCCGTCTTTACACTTCAATGGCAGATACCGACGAGATCATCGACGGCGCTCTTGAGAGATTTGACGATGTCTTCAAGAACGTCAAGGTTTGCCCCGCAGACCGCGTTTTCGCAAAGAAATAATCAAAATTTGATAAATGAGATGCTCTCCTTCGGGAGGGCATCTTTTTCGGCATAACAGCCCTGAGTTTTTCAAAAAGTAATTGAATAACTTTTATAAATGTGCTAATATTAATAAGATAAACATTTGTTCATGGCTCGAAAAGAGGCGGTAATCATGCATGAGGATCACAGAAAAAGAGTAAAGGAGCGCTTCCTTAAAGACGGGATGGAGAATATGCCCGATCACGAGGTGCTTGAACTGCTTCTGTTCTTTTCAATACCGCGCAAGGACACCAACGCTCTGGCTCACGAATTGATAGAACACTTCGGCTCTCTTAACTGTGTGCTTGAAGCTTCCGCCAACGATCTTATGCAGGTAAACGGAATAGGGGAAACCTCTGCGACACTTATAACACTTGCTTTTCAGCTGACAAAAAAGTATCTGAAAAACGCATCGGACAAGAAGCTCAAAAAATACGATGGACCGGAATCGGTCAAGGAGCTTCTGATGTCAAAATATCTCGGCGCGCGGGAAGAGATGGTCTATATGCTGTCTCTCGATTTTGACGATAACATTCTTGCAATAAACAAGATATCGCACGGCACATTTTCTGCCGCGAATATAGACAAGCGTTTTGTACTTGAAACGGCATTCCGCAACAAGGCGCGTTCGGTCGTGCTCGTTCACAATCATGTCAACGGAATACCCGTCCCGTCGCGCGACGATCTAAACACCACAAAGGCGGTCGGCGACTTCTTTCAGGGCGTAAATGTCCATCTGCTCGACCACCTCATATATACCGATGAAGACATCTTTTCGATGGCGCAGGTTAAGAAATTTGCACCGCTGTTTATATAAAGGATATCAATATGGATAAGTTCATTCTTCATTCTCAATACAAGCCCATGGGCGACCAGCCGCAGGCGATAGCCGAACTGACCGACGGAGTCAACAGGGGATTCACCGAACAGACTCTGCTTGGCGTTACGGGTTCCGGCAAGACATTCACAATGGCGAATGTCATTGCCAATCTCAACCGCCCGACGCTCATTCTCGCCCACAATAAAACTCTTGCAGCTCAGCTCTGTTCCGAATTCCGCGAGTTTTTCCCCGAAAATGCAGTCGAGTATTTTGTCTCGTACTACGACTACTATCAGCCGGAAGCTTATATCCCGTCAACGGACACTTATATCGAAAAGGATTCCGCTATAAATGACGAGATAGACAAGCTCCGCCATTCCGCGACCTCTGCGCTCTCAGAGCGGCGCGATGTTATAATCGTTGCCAGCGTGTCGTGCATATACAGCTTGGGCGACCCCATTGACTACCGCAGCATGGTTATCTCGCTCCGCCCAGGAATGGAAAAGAGCCGCGATGAGGTTATAAACAAGCTCGTTGAAATACAATATGAGCGCAATGATATAAATTTCATCAGAAACAAGTTCCGTGTTCGCGGAGATGTGCTTGAGATTTTCCCGGCGCAGTCGAGCGAGAACGCAATCAGAGTTGAATTTTTCGGCGACGAGATTGACCGCATATCCGAGATAAACGCCCTGACAGGCGAGGTCAAGGGTGTGCTGTCCCATGTTGCAATATATCCAGCCTCTCACTATGTCGTTTCGCAGGAAAAGATGGAGCGCTCGATAAAAGAGATATACGATGAGATGACCGAGCGCGTCGCTCAGTTTGAGAGTCAGGGCAAGCTGCTCGAAGCGCAACGCATAAAGCAGCGCACGGAATATGATATCGAAATGCTTCGCGAAACCGGCTTCTGCAAAGGAATCGAGAACTATTCGAGAGTTATGTCCGGGCGTGAACCCGGCTCTCCGCCGTTTACGTTGCTCGACTATTTCCCGAAAGATTTTCTGCTGTTTGTCGACGAATCCCATGTAACGCTTCCGCAGGTGCGCGGAATGTACGGCGGCGACCGTTCAAGAAAAGATACGCTCGTTGAATTCGGCTTCCGTCTGCCGTCCGCATATGACAACAGACCGCTGACTTTCGATGAGTTCTACGAGAGAGTCGGTCAAAAAATATTCGTCAGCGCAACGCCCGGCGAGTTCGAGCGTGAGACAAGTTCGCAGATTGCCGAACAGCTTATCCGTCCCACGGGTCTTGTCGATCCCTCGATTTCAGTCAGACCTACCGAGGGTCAGATAGACGATATTATATCCGAGATAAATATAAGAGTCGAGCGCAAAGAGCGCGTTCTTCTGACTACGCTCACAAAGAAAATGGCGGAGGATCTGACGGATTATCTCGAAGACCTCGGCATAAAAGTTCGCTATATGCACCACGATGTTGATACGATAGAACGAATGGAAATTATCCGCGATCTGCGCCTCGGAGAGTTTGATGTGCTCGTCGGCATAAACCTGCTGCGTGAGGGATTGGATATTCCCGAGGTTTCGCTCGTTATAATTCTTGATGCCGATAAGGAGGGCTTCCTGCGCTCCGAAACATCGCTGATACAGACGATAGGACGTGCGGCACGAAATGCGAACGGCGAGGTTATCATGTATGCCGATTCCGTTACCCCGTCGATGGAGCGCGCGATAGTCGAGACAGAACGCAGACGCCAGAAACAGATGGCATATAACGAAGAGCACGGAATTGTGCCCAAGACAATAATCAAGGGCGTCCGCGATGTCATCGAGATAACCAGCAAGAAGGACAAGGGCGAAAAGCCGATAAAGAAGATGAGCCGCAAGGAGCGCGAAGAGATGATAGTTCGCCTGACTGCGGAAATGAAATCGGCGGCGAAAATACTTGAATTTGAGCACGCGGCATATCTTCGCGATAAGATAAACAAACTAAGAGAAGGAAAATAATCGGAGGCGATATTCTTGCCGCAGAAAAATATAATTGTAAAAGGCGCAAGGGAGCACAACCTGAAAAATGTCGATGTTGAAATCCCGCGCGACAAGCTCGTGGTGTTCACGGGGCTTTCGGGTTCGGGAAAATCGTCGTTGGCATTTGACACTATATACGCCGAGGGACAGAGAAGATATGTCGAGTCTCTCTCGTCATACGCAAGACAGTTCCTCGGTCAGATGGAGAAGCCTCAGGTAGACTACATCGAGGGGCTTTCTCCCGCTATATCAATTGACCAGAAAACGACATCAAAGAACCCGCGTTCAACCGTCGGAACGGTGACGGAGATATATGACTATCTGCGCCTGCTCTATGCCCGCATAGGCATTCCGCACTGTCCAGTCTGCGGCAGAGAGATATCGAGGCAGACTGTAGATGATATCGTTGACAGCGTGCTCGAACTGCCAGAGGGCACTAAAATTCAGGTTATGGCACCTATTGCGCGCGGCAAAAAAGGTCAGTTTGTCAAAGAACTCGAAAGCGCGAAAAAGGACGGATATGTCCGCGTGCGTGTTGACGGAATAATATATGACCTCAGCGAAAAAATCGAGCTCGACAAGAACAAAAAACACAATATAGAAATTGTGGTCGACAGACTCGTTGTAAAAGAGAGCATTCGAAGCAGGCTTGCCGATTCCATTGAAACTGCGACAGGTCTTTCAGACGGAAATTTACTTG
Organism: Ruminococcaceae bacterium UBA6392; assembly: GCA_002438685.1. Lineage (GTDB taxonomy): Bacteria > Bacillota > Clostridia > Oscillospirales > Acutalibacteraceae > CAG-177. Next base: position 20,606 of record DJQG01000152.1, read on the forward strand.
TTGATGTGATAGGCGGCGAAGAGAAGCTTTATTCCCTCGATTATGCCTGCCCGGAGCACGGAGTCAGCATTGAAGAACTCGAACCGCGTATGTTCTCGTTCAATAACCCATTCGGCGCCTGCCCGACCTGCTCCGGACTCAGCGTTTTCATGAAGCCCGATCCCAATCTTATCGTGCCGGATAAAAATCTTTCACTCAGACAGGGTGCGATAAAGGCGAGCGGCTGGAACAATGCCGATGGCGGCACGATAGCGCAGATGTACATGGAGGGCATTGCGAATAAATATGGCTTTACTCTCGATACTCCGTTTAAAGATATCCCAGCGGACGGAGTTGACGCTATAATGTACGGCACAAAAGGCGAGAAGCTAAAGCTTACGCGTAAAAACGAATACGGCACAGGCTCGTATATGACCGCGTTCGAGGGCATCTGCAACAATATTGAGCGCAGATATAAAGAGACCACAAGCGACTGGTCACGCGCCGAGCTTGAACAGTGCATGTCAACGGTAAAATGCCTCGACTGCCACGGCGCGAGGCTCAGAAAAGAGTCGCTGTGCGTGACAGTCGGCGGAATAAACATCGACAAATTTGCAAATAAATCTATTGTCAAAGCTATAGAATTTCTTGATTCGCTCACCCTGACCGATCGCGAACAGATACTAGCGAAGCTCATAGTCAAAGAGATAAAGGACAGGCTTACATTTTTGCGCAGCGTCGGACTCGGTTATCTGACCCTTGCCCGCTCGTCTGCAAGCCTTTCCGGCGGCGAAAGCCAGAGAATACGCCTTGCAACTCAGATCGGCTCGTCGCTTGTCGGCGTTTTGTATATTCTCGACGAGCCGAGCATAGGACTTCATCAGCGTGACAACGAGAAGCTTCTCAACACTCTTCGCAACCTCAGGGACATAGGCAACACACTTATAGTTGTTGAGCACGACGAGGACACAATGCGCGCGGCGGACTACATCGTCGATGTCGGTCCTGGTGCGGGCATCCACGGCGGAAATATTGTCTGCACGGGCACGGCGGAAGATATAATGAACTGCAAAGAGTCGATAACCGGGCAGTATCTCAGCGGACGTAAGAAGATTCCCGTTCCCGAAAAGCGCAGAAAAGGCAATGGCAAGAGCCTGAAAATAATCGGCGCGCGCGAAAACAATCTTAAAAATATAGATGCCGAAATCCCGCTCGGCGAGTTTGTGTGCATAACCGGCGTATCCGGTTCGGGCAAATCGTCACTTATAAACGAGATACTGTATAAACGCCTTGTGACCGAACTCAACGGCGCAAAAAAAGTTGCGGGCGCGCATACGGATATCATCGGAATCGACAATCTCGACAAGGTTATTGCAATAGACCAGTCCCCGATAGGACGCACTCCGCGTTCGAATCCCGCGACATATACAGGCGTGTTTAATGATATCCGCGACCTGTTCGCATCAACTGCCGAGGCAAAGGCGAGGGGATATAAGGCAAACAGATTCTCGTTCAATGTCAAGGGCGGGCGCTGTGAGGCATGTCAGGGCGACGGAATCGTGAAGATAGAGATGCATTTCCTCGCTGATATCTATGTGCCCTGCGATGTCTGCAAGGGCGCGAGATACAACCGCGAAACGCTCGAAGTCAAATACAAGGGTAAAAATATCTATGATGTGCTTGAAATGACCGTTGAAGAGGGACTTGAGTTCTTTTCAAGCATACCAAAGATAAAGCACAAATTGCAGACCCTCTACGATGTCGGTCTCGGGTATGTCAAGATCGGTCAGCCCGCAACGACGCTTTCGGGCGGCGAGGCACAGCGCGTCAAGCTTTCAACCGAACTTTCGCGCCGCCCTACGGGAAAGACTGTTTATATTCTTGATGAGCCGACCACCGGTCTGCACACAGCCGATGTACACAAGCTCATCGA
>DJQG01000152.1:22585-39470 GCA_002438685.1 Ruminococcaceae bacterium UBA6392
CGACCTCGGTCCCGAGGGCGGCGACGAGGGCGGCGAAATAATAGCGCAGGGAACTCCCGAGCAGGTTGCCGCAACCGAAGGCTCATATACCGGACAATACCTCAAAAAGCTTCTGAACGATACGGAGGAATAACAGAATGATAACTTCACGAACCGTCAGCTCCCTTGAAAAGATTTTTTATGATTCCGAGCCGACCTGCGCGTCACTCTCGGAGATGTCTATGCTCGGCAACGAGCGCGCATCATTCCAGCTTGCGTATTTCTCCGACGAGGACACACAGTGTGGGATATCCGTATACGGCTGGAAGCCCGAGAATNNATATAAAAATATACAAAGTTATTGAGATAAATTCAGATCTTCCGGCTTTTGAGGACTCGGATTTCTATTTTCTCAGGAAAACTCCGGGGCTCTATCCCGATATGCTTGAACCAGTTGAAGATAATTCATTCTTCGCGGAGAACGGGCATTACGGAAGCTTATGGATCGAACTCGATGCATCCGGCGAATCGGCGGGCAGACATGATGTTTTTATCACGGTTTCAAAAGGCAAAGAGACCGTCACGAATGTTATCACTGTCGATGTTATCGACGCAAAGCTTCCGGAGCAAAAACTTATGTGCACTATGTGGTTTCACTGCGACTGCCTTGCGACATATTATAAAGTCGATGTTTTCAGCGAAGAACACTGGAATATTATTGAAAACTATGTCAGGAACGCCGCGAATCACGGAATCAATTTCATTCTTACCCCGCTTTTCACTCCGCCGCTTGATACCGAAGTCGGGGGAGAGAGACCGACCGTTCAGCTTGTCGATGTCAAAAAGACAAAGGACAGCTACGAGTTCGGCTTTGACAAGCTCGACCGATGGATAGATATGTGCAGACGCTGCGGAATAAAATATTTCGAGATGTCGCATTTGTTCACTCAGTGGGGTGCAGAGCATGCGCCGAAGATAATTGCAGAAGTTGACGGAGAAAAAAAGCGCATCTTCGGCTGGGAGACCGATGCCGACAGCGAAGAATACCGCGACTTCCTGCACCGTTTTGCCGCGGCTCTGACCGCATTTATTGACAGAAAAGGCATAAGAAACTTCTGCCGCTTTCATGTGTCGGATGAGCCTTCATTGGAGCAGTATGAAGTATATAAAAAGCGCGCCGATCTGATAGCGGAGATATTCCCGGGCTTCAAAGTCATAGACGCGCTTTCGGATATTGAATTTTTTGACAAGGGCGCTGTGAAATATCCTATCCCGTCCGAAGATCATGTCGAAGACTTTGTCGGCAAAGTCGATGAATTCTGGACATATTACTGCTGCGGTCAGCACAACAAGAATGTTCCGAACAGATTTTTCGCAATGCCGTCGGCGCGTAACCGCATTCTCGGCACTCTGCTTTATAAATACAATGCAGCCGGATTTCTCCAGTGGGGCTATAACTACTGGTATTCGCAGTTTTCAAAGCATGAGATAGACCCGTTCACCGTGACCGATGCAGGCATGGCGTTCCCGTCCGGCGATGCGTTTGTTGTTTATCCCGGCGAAAACGGGCAGCCGCTCAATTCGCTCAGATTTAAAGTGTTCTATGATGGACTCCAGGATCTTGCCGCCATGCGTCTACTCGAAAGTCTTGTTGGGCGCGAAAAGGCGCTTGAAACCGTGGTTCAGGATAATGAACTCACATTCCAAAAGTATCCGCACGGCAGCAGCTATCTCCTGGCTCTCAGAGAGCGCGTGAACAAAGCTATAAAAGAGAATATATAAAAAATCACCGCGACCCGTAACAAGGTCGCGGTGATATATTTTTATCTCTTATTCTTCTTCGGATTTTGCTTTTCTGTTCATAATGAACTCGTTTACTTTGCCGGACAGCTCGCCGTGCAGCTTATACTTCTTTGTGAAAATGATGAGCGAAAGTACAACAAAAATCGGCGGAATAATAAACATCATTGTGGAAATAGTGTTCTTGGTAAGCTCTGTCTGAACAGGGAGAGTCGCATCATAGCGGGAGAACTGAAGTCCGATGGCTATGACTATCGACTGTATAGTATATGCGAGCTTCTGAAGGAATCCTTTCATCGAGAAAACGATGGACTCCGAGCGATAGCCGAGGCTGTATTCGCCGTAATCAACGATATCGGCGAGCATAACGGTCTGCGAAACGAAAATGCATCCAATACCCATGCAGCCTATAAGCGCAAAAACTGCGAACGGAATGAACATCTTTGCGTTCGATGCAAGAAGCACTGGACCGAACAGGAACATTCCGAGATAGCCTATAACGGTCATGCACATTGCGCCCTGAATGACCTTGCGGCGTGTGAACTTCTTTGAAAGCACCGGGAGCAGGAACAGACCGAGTGCCTGACCTACGCCACCGATTGCCGCGAAATAAGAAAGGAGCGATTTGTTGCCCATGACATTATCAAAGAAGTAGATGCCCATTGCGTTGGTTATATACCAACCGGTGTTGAAGAGCAGAGCAGTGAGCATGAAAATGAGCAACTGATCATTCGATTTGACGGTCTTGAAAGCTTTTACAAGCGTGAACTTCTCTTTCGGCGGCACTGAACCGCGTTCTTTTGTGGTGGTGACAGTGATAAACGCGCCGATAATAAGCACGATACCGGCTATCATCGCCCAGCGGCTGTAGCCGACAGAATCGTTGCCCTTACCGAGCATCGCGACCATTTGAACGGTAAACACACTGACTATTATCTGACCGAAGCCCGAGAAAAATCTCGGGATGGCGGAGACGACATTTCTCTTCTGCGGGTCGCTCGTCAGCGCAGGAACCATCGACCAGTAGGGGATATCTATCATTGTGTTTGTCATGCCCCAGAGGACATACATAACTGCGGCATAGATATAGAGCTTTATGTTTATGAAATCACTGCTGACCTCAAATCCGGGATTGGTGAAGAGGAAAGTTAGCGCAACCGCATTGAGCACGGCACCGCACATTATCCACGGGCGGAATTTGCCGAACTTTGATTTAGTGTTGTCGACGATCGTGCCCATCATAGGGTCGTTGATGCCATCCCATATACGCGCAAGGGTCGGCACGATAAGCAGGAAAGTTGCATTGAGCAGAAGAACATCGGTTAAATACTTTGTAAGGAACGAGTTGAACAGACCGTAGCTCAGATCCATTCCGATAGCACCCACGCCGAAGCCGAGATATCCGAATATCCACGATATCCCACCGGAGCTGCGCTTGGCTTTTTTCTCTTTCATTGATTCACATCCTCATAAAGGTTATAAGATAATATTAATTCAAACTAAAGCTTCCGTCAAGCCGAAAAAGACAAAATGAATTGAAAAATCGCTGTTTTGATGGTAATATATAAGCAGAACCAAAATGAGACACGGTATGCAAGCTATTAACAAGTTGATAGAATAATTTCGCAAATGCTTTAAATGAGTTTTTCAACAAATACTATAAAAGTGAAAGGGGAACGGAATAATGCTCAGATTCAACTCCGACCATAAATTCAAGATAATGCAGATAGCCGATACTCAGGAGATTCCCGCCGTGTCGCCCGACACGCTGAGTCTCATAAACAATGCGCTTGACCGCGAAAAGCCCGACCTTGTTATTTTCACGGGCGATCAGATAAAGGGCTATTCAAAGAAGTTCAAAAAAGATCCCGCTATAATCGAAAGCACTATAGATACTCTTGTTGAGCCGATTGCAAAGAGAAACATTCCGTTTATGGTGACCTACGGCAACCACGACGCGCAGTGCGGCGTCGATAATCGCGGTCAGTACAAATTCTACGCGAAGTACGACAATTTTATAAGCGGCGATCTCAGAAATTCCGACGATGTCGGAACGGCTGATATTCAAATATATTCGAGCACCGAAGACAAACCAGTGTTTGAGTTATATATAATCGATTCCCACGGCAAGGCAAAGGACGGAGCAGGATATGCGCCCGTCAACAAAGAGCAAATAGAATGGTATGTCTCGCGCCGCGAACAGCTCAAAGCCGAAAATGGAGACTATCTGCCGTCGCTCGTGTTTCAGCATATCCCCGTGCCGGAGTTTTTCGATGTTATAAAGAAAGTGCCCAAGGGCACAAAGGGCGCAGTCCCGGCATACGGAGCGCACGAAAACGAATATTTTGTGCTCAATGATGAAACTATCGCCGAAGGCGGATTCATGCTCGAATCGCCCGCTTCTCCGGATGTGAACACTGGCGAGTTCGAGGCGATGAGCGAAAAGGGCGATGTCCTCGGCATATACGTCGGTCACGATCACAACAACAGCTTTGTCGTAAAATACAAAGGCGTTGATCTCGGATATACTCAGGGTGCGGGATTCAATGTGTACGGTCCAGGCGAAAACAGGGGAGTGCGAATCTTTGAGCTCGATGAAACTGCGCCTCGCGAATACAAAACCTATACCGCGACATTCAAAGAACTTTGCGGTACAAAGATAAAGACTCCGGTTAAAGAGTTTATCTATAAGCACGCGCCGACCAGCCCTCGCGCCGTCAAGCCAATACTCATAAAGGTCGGCCTCGGCATTGCCGCAATTGCAGCGATTTATGCTGCGTATAAGTTCTTCACAGGGTTCAATATCTGAACAAAAAAGTACAGCACCGCATTAAAATATCCTGCGGTGTTGTTTCTTTATTTTGTAAACGAGAATATATGAATTATGTTATATACTCTTTACCCTATTGAATCATAGACCTACTCATTTGCTTGATTTTTATTGATTAAATCATTTATATCCGATATTTCCGGCATCGAGAGCAGCGCTCCTTTTTTGCAGGTCACAAGGGATGCGGCGGCGTTTGCAAAAATGAGCATATTCCTGAGTTCAGCTTCTTCAATCTCTTCACTGCCGTTATTCAAAAACCGGTCTATACAGCAGGCGCAGAAAGTATCGCCCGCTCCGGTGGTGTCTGTCGTCTTCACATTGAGAAAAGTCGGCGCTTCGGCATAAGTGTTATTATAATAAGCACGACTTCCGTTACGCCCGGCGGTCACAGTCAGCAATGCCACATTCGGATAGCGCATTCTGAATATCTCAACCGCTTTATTTATTTCATTACAGTCGGTCAGAAACCTCAATTCTTCAATCTCGATTTTTACAATATCGCTCACCGAACAGCCGTAATCGATTTTCTGCTTTGCTTTGTCCATGCTGCCCCAGAGCGGAGGGCGGAGATTTGGATCAAACGACAGCAGCAAACCCGAATCTTTCGCTGTCTCAATCGCTTTTGCCGTTGCTTTTTCAACGGTATCGTGCGTCATCGAAAGCGTTCCGAAATGCAGAACACGGCTTTGCTTTATGATATCTACATTAACTTCATCTTCTCGCAGCATCATATCCGCACCCGGAGCGCGATAAAAAGAAAAGTTCCTGTCGCCGTGTTCATCGGTCTCAACAAAAGCGAGCGTTGTGCGGACATTCTCGTCAAATACGAGCCCGCTGACATCGGTACCGCTGCTTTCGACAATATTTTTGAGTCTCTTGCCGAAAACATCGTCTCCGACTTTGCCTATAAACGCGGTACGCCTGCCGAGCTTGTTGAGCATCGCCAGAACATTGCACGGTGCGCCGCCGGGATTCGCATCAAAAACAGGCGAGCCGATATCGGACAAGCCGGATTGCGCCATATCTATGAGCAGTTCGCCTATAGCGGTAACATCAAACATTTTATGTTGCCTTCTTTCGTGTTTTGCGTTTCTTTGCGGCGGTTCTGACGCCGTTTATAGCCATTCCGAGCAGGGGCGAAATAACAAGTGTGATAATTAAAATTATCAACTGGTTTTCAATCTCAAAATATTTCGGAATTATCGATTGCAGACGCTGATGCAGCAGATAAAGCTCGAGACTGTACTTGCCTAAAAAGTTAAACGGGAAAGCAATGACTTTTTCAAGCTTCGGCAGTTTTTTATTGAGTGCCGAAAGTCCGAGAGAGACGAGCAGGCAGAATGACGGCATCATCAGCAGCGCGGGATAGCAGTTGAGCCCGTTTTTTATATATTCCGGCTCCTTGACGCAGCCGTTGAGATAATAGGCGAGAAAAGTTCCGACTATAAATGCCGCAATATTGAGTATCAGCGATGTTTTAGTAACCTTTTTATCTTGCGCAGCAAGCCTTCCTGTATGTATCCCGAGCAGAAAAACAGAGAGCCTTACAGCCGTTCCCCAAAGATAGATCAAGTCGTTATAGTACATTATAACGCAAAGCGGAACAGAAAGGGACATACACGCTACAGTATATATTATCTGCTTTTTGCCGCTGAGCTTTTTATAGAAGAACAGGAACAGGGGAGTTATCAGATAAAACGCCAGCTGAGTTGGGATATACCAGTCAAATCGCGCATGGCGCGTCCAATATCCGATGCCGGATATATAATAGAAAAAGTCAAGCGCCCCCGCTCTATCGAGCCTCAGCAGGCAATAAGAAGCGCAGGCAACTATAATATATGCGGGCAGAATGCGTATAAGGCGAGCCTTATAAAACCTGAGCACATTCGGTCTTTTTGTCAGCGAATAATATACGCCGAGCCCGGAAAGAAAAAGAAAAATATCGACTCCGTAAAAGCCGATTCTGTGAATGAACCAGCTGACTTCGGTGGCGAATTTCAGCGATATATGAAAATACATTACCCACAGTATGGCAAAGCCCATCAAAAAGCCGCGATATTTGCTCAACGCGCCGTAAGTCAAGTCGATCACTTCCCATTCATTTTTCACAATAGTAACATAAATTGACACTCATTTCAATATAAAATGAATTAGTTCTGTTTTTTCTCTTTCATTTTTTTGTTTAATGTGATAAAATTTTGTTGTTTAAAAAGACAAGAAGGAGTGCTGTATGAAAACTGAAAAAATAAGAGAGTCGATACTCGGCGGCAAGACATCGCTCGGTATTGAACTCGGTTCAACGAGAATCAAAGGTATACTTGTTGACGAAAACAACGAGGTCATCGCGTCGGGTGGCTATTCATGGGAGAATAAGCTCGAAAACGGTATTTGGACATATCATCTCAATGATGTTTGGACGGGTATGCGCGAATGCTACAGAACCCTTGCCGATGATATAAAAGAAAAATATGATATCGAACTGACTTCTGTCGGCGCAATGGGTATTTCCGGCATGATGCACGGATATCTTGTGTTCGACAAAGAGGGCAGACAGTTAGCTGATTTCAGAACATGGCGAAACACCGTCACTGAGCGTTCGGCCGCTGAGCTTTCCGAGCTTTTCGGGTTCAATATTCCTCAGCGCTGGAGCATAGCTCACCTTGACCGCGCCATACTCAACGGCGAGGAGCATATCAAAAACATCGACTTTATGACAACTCTCGCGGGCTATGTGCACTGGATGCTGACAGGCGAGAAGGCAATCGGTATCGGTGAAGCGTCCGGTATGTTCCCGATAAACAGCGAAACTCACGATTTCGATGAAGCGATGATAGAGAAGTTCGATTCGAGGGTTGCGGACAAAAATCTTCCTTGGAAGCTGCGCGACATATTGCCGACAGTACACAGCGCCGGAGATTTTGCCGGAAAGCTTACGGAAGAGGGCGCAAAGCTCCTTGATCCGACAGGAAAACTCAAACCCGGTATTCCGTTCTGCCCGCCGGAGGGCGACGCAGGCACCGGCATGGTGGCAACGAACAGTGTTGCTCAGAGAACAGGTAATGTATCTGCAGGAACGTCGATATTTGCAATGATAGTCCTCGAAAAGCCGCTTTCAAAGGTGTATCCCGAAATAGACATGGTAACAACACCCAATGGCAGTCCCGTTGCTATGGTACACTGCAACAACTGCACAACCGATCTCGATTCGTGGATAGGTCTGCTCAAAGAGACTGTGGAAGTGATGAGCGGTAGCGTCGATGTGCCAAAGCTCTACGACACGTTCTACAACAAAGCTCTCGAGGGCGCTCCGGACTGTGGAGGTCTGCTCTCATACAACTATTATTCCGGCGAGCACAACACAGGATTTGAAGCCGGCAGACCGCTTTTCACAAAGCTTCCCGACAGCAAAATGAATCTTGCAAACTTTGCCCGCACGATAATCTTCTCGACGATGGCAACTTTAAAATTCGGCATGAACATACTGACCGAAAAAGAGTTTGTCCGCGTTGACAGACTTCTCGGCCACGGCGGACTGTTTAAAACCCCCGGCGTCGGTCAGAAGCTTATGGCTGCCGTGCTCGAAACTCCCGTTGCCGTTATGTCAACGGCAGGCGAGGGCGGCGCATGGGGAATCGCTCTGCTTGCATCATATATGAAAAACCGTGCGGACGGCGAATCGCTTGACGGATTCCTCGATTCAAATGTATTCGGCGATATGCTCGGAGACAGCGTAGCTCCCGATGCTGAGGACGCCGAAGGATTCAAAAAGTATATGGAGCGTTACAGAGCGGGTCTCGCTATAGAACGCGCGGCAGTTGACAACCTGAACTGAATATATTTTTCAGCCCTGTGCTTTCAAAAGTGCAGGGCTTTTTTATTTTTTCACCCTTTGATTTGACAAAAAAGACCTCGGCGGCGGCTTATAATTGAGTCATACCGTTTCGGGAGGTGCGCGATGAGCAATGTTATATATGTCGATATACTGCTGATGATAAATCTGCTCGTCAACTTTCTGATGCTGTCGGCGGCGGGTCTTTTGGTGAAAACTCCGACGCGCAGTTGGCGTATTTTGCTCTCCGCCACAATAGGAACAGCCTATTCGCTGATAATCTTTCTGCCAGATATGAATCTGTTCTTTTCGATAGCCTTGCGTGTTATCTGTTTTGCAGCGATGCTTTTCACCGCGTTCTCTATACGCTCGTTTAAAGAATTTCTCAGAGCGGGCGGCGGCTTTCTGATGGCAAACTTCGCCTTTGCGGGAATCACGCTCGCCATATGGCTGATATTCAAGCCCGACGGACTTACATACAAAAACGGCGCGGTGTATTTCGATATCAGCGCAGTGACACTGCTATTGACTTCCGCCGCCTGCTACGCTGTTATACGGCTCATATCCTATTTTATGCGCCGCAACGCGCCAGACAGCCACACGGCAACAGTCAGAATAAATTATCGCGGAAAAGAAGCCGAATGTGCCGCTCTCATAGATACCGGAAGCTCGCTGAAAGAGCCGTTTTCTTCATATCCTGCGATAGTGTTTGAATACGGCGCGATAGCGTCTGTTCTACCGGATGAAATAAAAGAACTCGTGCGCAGGGAGATAAAAGAGGACGAGGCATATGTCTGCCGTGGAGTCAGGTTTATCAGCTTCAGATCGGTCGGCGGGAGCGGGCTTCTTCCGGCAATAAAAATCGACAAAGCAACCGTAAAAACCGCCAAGGGTATTTTTGTATGCAGCGAGACTTATGCCGCGATATACAACGACTCGCTGTCCGGCGGCGAATATTCGGCACTTATAGGAAACAATTTCTTTGACAGAGCGGAAAGGGGAGGCTCAAAAAATGAAAAAGCTGAAAGCGGTAATACAAAAACTGATAAACCGTTTTCTCAATCGCAGAGACCGGGGCGAAGTACACTACATAAACGGCTACGAGATACTGCCCGCCCCGCTGAAAAAGGATGAGGAGCGGGAGATATTCGAGCGCATAGAAGCGGGCGACGAATCCGCGCGCGAGCCGCTCATAGTACACAATCTTAGGCTCGTGGTCTATATAGCGAGGAAGTTTGAAAACTCCGGAGTAGGAATAGAAGATCTGATATCAATAGGCACTATCGGGCTGATAAAAGCTGTCAACACATTCAGACCGTCAAAAAACATAAAGCTCGCGACATATGCCTCGCGGTGCATCGAAAACGAGATACTCATGTTCCTGCGAAAGACAAATAATATAAGAAACGAGATTTCGCTCGATGAGCCGCTGAATGTGGATTGGGACGGGAACGAACTGCTTTTATCCGATATTCTCGGCAGTGAACCGGATACGGTAAATCGCGGCATAGAGGCAGAGGACGAAAAAAGTCTGCTCTTGCGCACCGTTGATGCCCTTGCCGACCGCGACAAGCTTATAATGCGGATGCGGTTCGGGCTCGGCGGCGGAAAGGAATATACACAAAAAGAAGTCGCTGATATACTCGGCATATCGCAGAGCTACATATCAAGGCTCGAAAAAAGAATTATAGAACGTCTGAAAAGAGAAATGAATGTCGTGTGATTCGACGCGCCCTCAGCGGCATATAATGCCGTTGGGGGTGATTTTTTTGAACTGCTGCGTGACGGATCTGAGAAACAAGCAGGTTATAAATCAAAGGGACGGGAATATACTCGGTCCCGTGTCGGATATTGAGGTTGACACCTGCTCGGGCAAGGTAGTTGCAATTATCGTATTCGGCAGACCGAAGTGCATGGGGCTGCTCGGACGGTGCGATGATATAAGAATATGCTGGGAAGACATAAAAGTTATTGGCGAGGATGCCGTGCTCGTGTGCTATAATCAGCAGGCGTGCTGCGCACCGCCAAGGAAGGGCGGAAGATTCTGCGACATATTCAATTCTTTTTGAAATAACTTGACAAATACTGCTTTTTATTGTATTATATTGCTGCACTTTATCGGACAAAAGCTTTAAAGCGCAAAACAAAGAAAAAGCAGAGGAAGAAAAATGGAGAACACCACCGTCCGGATAACTATTGCGGTATATGTTGCGGTTATGATGATAATCGGCATTGTATCGGGACGAAAATCAAAGAGCATAGCCGATTTGACAGTCGGCGGACGAAACGCCGGAGCGTGGCTTTCGGCGCTTTCTTACGGTACGGCGTATTTTTCGGCAGTTATGTTTGTCGGCTACGCCGGCGGCACGGGACTCAACTACGGTCTTTGGGGTATTGCCGCGGGAATAGGCAATGCCGTGTTCGGCTCGTGGCTCGCCTGGCGTGTGCTTGCCAGAAGAACGCGCGATGTTTCAGACAGGCTCAAAATAAAAACTATGCCTCAATTCTTTGAGTTGAGGTACAACAGCCGTGCCATGAAAATATTTGCCTGCATGGTTATATTTATTTTCATGATCCCGTATTCGGCGTCGGTCTATAAAGGTCTTGCATCGGTTGCCGATGTTCTGCTCGGGATAGATGACAAAATATGCATGATAATTATCGCAGTCCTCGCCGCAGCGCTTCTGCTGCTCGGCGGATATCTTGTTCAGGCTCGCGCAGACTTTGTTCAGGGAATTGTCATGATGTTCGGCATAACTCTTCTTATAGTTTTTGTCATCCGATGCGACAGAGTCGGCGGTATAGAGGGACTCAGAGAATACGCCAACTCGGCAGAGGGACTTCCGAAACTCGGACTCAAATCCGCAACCTCGCTCATAGCGACCGTGCTCATGACCAGCTTCGGCACATGGGGACTGCCGCAGATGATACAGAAATATTTCGGCATAAAAGACGACAAGCAGGCGAAGCGCGGCATTATAATATCCACATTTTTTGCTCTTCTCGTTGCGGGCGGCGGATATTTTATAGGCTCGCTCTGCCACAGATTCTTCACTGCCGACGAGATAGCATCATTCAAAAAGCCGGTTCAGGACTATGTCGTTCCGAATATGCTCAAGGTCGCGAATCTTCCGAATATACTGCTCGGAATCGTCCTTGTTCTGCTCATAGCGGCGTCGGTTTCAACTCTTTGCTCCATAACGCTCACTGCAAGCTCGACATTCTCCATGGACTTTGTAAAGAGTGTGCTCAAGCCCCGAATGAAAGAAAGGAAAGTAACTGTTCTTACAAAAGTTCTCTGCGTTGTGTTTATTCTCTGCTCCTATGTTGTTGCAAATACAGATACGCCCATTCTTGACATGATGAGCTACTCATGGGGTATAATTTCAGGCTCGTTCCTCGCGCCTTATGTCGTTGCGCTGTACTGGAAGCGCATGAACAAGCATGGAGCCTGGGCTGCGATGATAGGCGGCTTCTCCGTCGCGATAGTTCCTGCGATATGCAAACTACTTGTTGAGTTTGGGCTCAATAACAGTACGGCATCGACACTTGCGGGATTCGGACCGCTTTTCGCCTGCATAGCGATGCTCCTTTCGCTTGTGCTCTGCTTTATCGTCAGCGCAATAACAGGAAAAAACGACAAGAATGTTACCGAATTATTTTATAACGGTATTGTCGAAAAAGAGTAACAGTGGTATAATTTATAAATAATTTCCGAATACCCTGTCGAAGTATAAAAGAGGGAGACTTCAAGATGTTTTTTCAAAAGGAAATTGAAACAATGAAGCGCAGCGAGCTGGAAGCATTGCAGCTCGAAAGACTGAAATGGACGGTTGATTATTGCTACAAAAATGTGCCGTTCTACACAAAGAAGCTTGACAAAGCCGGAATTTCTGCCGACAAGATCAAGAGCCTGAGCGATATAAAATACATACCGCCGACTACAAAAGCCGATTTGCGCGACAACTATCCGTTCGGTCTGTTTGCAAGACCGATGAAAGAGATGGTACGTATTCATGCTTCATCCGGCACAACCGGCAAGCCCACGGTCGTAGGATATACGAAGCACGACCTTGACCTGTGGTCGGACTGCGTTGCCCGTCTCGCTGCCGCAGCAGGCGCTACCGACGAAGATATCGTTCAGATATCTTTCGGTTACGGCATGTTTACCGGCGCTCTGGGTCTTCATTACGGACTCGAAAAGCTCGGCGCAACGGTCGTTCCCAATTCGAGCGGCAACACTGAAAAGGCGCTGATGTATATGCGCGATTTCGGTACAACCGCGCTCGTTGCAACTCCGTCATATGCGCTTTATATGTGTGAAACGGCAAAAGAGCTCGGCTATCCGATGAGCGACTACAAGCTTCGCCTCGGGCTGTTCGGCTCGGAGGGCTGCACGCCTGAGATGAGAACCCAGATTGAAAAAGGCTGGGGACTGTTCGCCACCGACAACTACGGCATGAGCGAGCTTATGGGGCCCGGCGTTTCCGGCGAATGTGAGGAGCGCGATGGACTGCATTTCTGCGAAGACTATTTCTATCCCGAGATAGTCGATCCCGAAACCCTTGAACCTCTTACCGAGGGTGAGACAGGCGAGCTGCTTGTGACTACGCTGATAAAAGAGGGACTTCCTCTGCTCAGATACAGAACCCGCGACATCACAAGACTCAACTATTCTCCCTGCAAATGCGGAAGAACGGGCGTCAGGATGGACAAGGTCAAGGGCAGAAGCGACGATATGCTCAAGATTCGCGGCGTGAACGTTTTCCCGTCGCAGATTGAAAGCGTGCTTATCGGCACTGAGCAGATCGGCGCAAACTATCAGCTTGTTGTCCGCCGCGAGGGATTTTCAGATACACTTGAAGTCCGCGTTGAGCTTGTTGACGCATCTCTGCTTGAGAGCTACGGCGAAATCGAGCGGCTTCAGAAGAAGATAATGCACAATCTCCAAACTACCCTTGGCATCCAGTGCAAGGTCAGCCTGCTCGAGCCTAAGACGCTCGAAAGATTTGTCGGCAAGGCGCACAGAGTTGTTGATTTGAGAAACGAGAAGAAATAAATCCGGAGGCAAAAAATGAGAAAGTTACTTTTAGGAAACGAGGCCGTCGCAAGAGGTCTTTATGAAGCCGGATGCCGTGTTGCATCGAGCTATCCCGGTACCCCGAGCACCGAGGTGACGGAGAGCGCGGCTAAATATGACGAGATATACTGCGAGTGGGCTCCTAACGAAAAGGTCGCTATGGAGACCGCCGGCGGTGCTGCCATAGCCGGAGCGCGTTCTTTCTGCGGCATGAAGCATGTCGGACTGAATGTTGCCGCAGACCCGCTGTTTACGCTATCTTATACGGGCGTAAATGCCGGTATGGTCATAGTCGTTGCGGACGACCCCGGTATGCATTCGTCACAGAATGAGCAGGATTCGCGCAACTATGCAAAGGCGTCAAAGATACCGATGTTCGAGCCTGCGGATTCTCAGGAGTGTCTCGCTTTCACGAAGCTTGCATATGATATCTCCGAGCGTTACGATACCCCGGTTATAATCAGACTCACTACGAGAATCTCCCATTCCCGCAGCCTTGTTGAGATAGGGGAGAGAGTCGACAACGGACTCAAGGATTATGTCAAGGACACGCAGAAATATGTCATGATGCCCGCTATGGCGAAGAAGAAGCATGTCATAGTTGAAGAGAGAACAAAGGCTCTTGAAGCTTGGGGCGACAGCGAAGCTATTGACCTCGGAGTCAACAAGATTGAATATAATGACAAAAAAATCGGCGTAATCGCCGGCGGCATCGCCTATCAGTATGCCAAAGAGGCTCTCGGCAATAAAGCATCTTATCTCAAGATAGGCTGTCTCTATCCACTGCCCGAGAAGATAATCCGCGACTTTGCGGCAAAATGTGAAAAAGTTTATGTCATCGAAGAGCTTGATCCTTACATAGAAGATCACTGCCGCAAGCTCGGAATAAATGTTATCGGCAAGGAGCAGTTCACGCTTCTCGGCGAGTATTCGCAGAGCATGATAAGGAAAGTTATCCTCGGCGAAGAGAACGATTATCTCAAGGCAGATATAAACGTTCCCGCGCGTCCGCCCGTGCTCTGCGCCGGATGTCCGCACAGAGGTCTGTTTTATGCCCTCAAGAAGCTCAAGGTCAATGTCAGCGGCGATATCGGCTGCTATACACTCGGCTCGATGGCTCCTCTCGGCATGATGGACACCTGCATCTGCATGGGCGCATCCGTTTCTGCGCTCCATGGCATGAACAAGGCTGACGAAGCCGGCTGCCACAAGCGCGTAGCCGTTATAGGCGATTCTACATTTATCCATTCCGGTGTTACGGGTCTTATAAACATCGCGTATAACCAAAGTAATTCGGTCGTTATCGTCCTCGATAACAGCATCACCGGTATGACCGGACATCAGCAGAATCCAACTACCGGACTTACAATAAAGGGCGACCCGACAACGGCGGTCAGCCTTGAGGCTCTTGCGCACGCAGTCGGAATAAACCGCGTTGTTGTCGTTGATCCTTATGACCTCGCCGCAACCGAAAAGGCAATAAAAGAAGAGCTTGAAGCGGACGAGCCCTCGGTAGTTATATCCCGCCGTCCCTGCGTGCTTCTCAAATATGTCAAAACAAAGCCGCCCGTCAAGGTCAACACCGACAAGTGCGCCTCCTGCAAGATGTGCATGAAGATCGGCTGCCCCGCGATAAGCATGAAAGAGGACAAAGCTCACATTGATTTCACCCTTTGCGTCGGCTGCGATGTCTGCAAGCAGCTTTGCAAATTCGGTGCGATAGAATAAGAGAGGAGCGGGAAAAATGGCAGTTAAATCAATTATGATAGTCGGCGTCGGCGGCCAGGGCACTCTGCTTGCAAGCAGACTCCTCGGCAGCGCGCTTATAGACAGCGGATACGAAGTCAAGGTTTCCGAAATACACGGGATGAGCCAGCGCGGCGGTTCCGTCGTTACATATGTTAAATACGGCGATGAGGTTTTTTCGCCCACAATCGAGCAGGGTGAAGCCGATATAATTCTTGCTTTTGAAAAGCTTGAAGCCGCAAGATGGCTCAGCTTTCTTAAGCCCGACGGCAAACTGGTTGTCAACAACCAGTGCATCGACCCGATGCCGGTCATAACCGGTGCGGCTGAGTATCCGCAGAACATATCCGAGGCAATAAAAGCAGCAGGGGCTTCTATGATAGAGCTTGATGCGCTTTCGCTCGCCGTTAAAGCGGGTTCGGCAAAGGCTGTCAATGTTGTTCTCATCGGTGCGATGGCGAGCCACATGCAGCTGAGCTATGAGACATGGATAAACGCTATAAAGAACACTGTGCCCGAGAAGTTCCTTGACATGAACCTTGAGGCGTTCCGTCTCGGCTATGAGCACGAGAAAACCTGCTGAAACGCAGAAGAGAGATAAAGAGACATAAAGGAGATAAGAGACGATGGCAAAGTATTTCAGCCCCGAAATAGAAACGGCGTCGCGCGATTATCTGCACGCAGTGCAGAGCGCACGGCTGATAAAGACGGTAAAAAGATGCTATAAAAACATCCCGTTTTATAAGGCAAAGTTTGACGAAATAGGACTCAAACCCGAAGATATCCATTCAATAGACGATATCAGCAAGCTGCCATTTACCATAAAGCAGGATCTCAGAGATCACTATCCGTTTGGACTTTTTGCCGTGCCGAGAGAGGAGCTTGTCAGAGTTCACGCTTCGTCCGGCACAACCGGAAAGCAGACTGTTGTCGGCTACACAAAGGGCGATATTGATCGCTGGTCTGAGTGCACCGCAAGAGCACTCACTGCCGCAGGCGCAACATCTTCGGATTACGTCCATGTCTCTTACGGTTACGGACTTTTCACCGGCGGTATGGGACTGCATTACGGCGCAGAAAAGCTCGGCGCGACCGCGATTCCCGTTTCATCCGGCAACACCAAACGCCAGGTTCAGATACTTCAGGATTTCGGTTCAAATGTGCTGTGCTGCACTCCGTCATATGCTCTGTTTATCGCAGAGACTCTCAAAGAGATGAATGTCGATCCCGCTGAACTGCCGCTTCGCATAGGCATTTTCGGCGCAGAGCCGTGGAGCGAGAATATGCGCACCCAGCTTGAGAATATGCTCAAAATCAAGGCATATGATATATACGGTCTCTCTGAGATAGCGGGTCCCGGCGTTGCATATGAGTGCTGCGAGCAGTCCGGAATGCATATCTGCGAGGATTATTTCTATCCCGAGATAGTCGATCCCGTGACCCTCAAGCCGCTGCCCGACGGCGAATACGGCGAGCTCGTTTTCACCTGTATCGGAAAAGAAGCTCTTCCGCTGCTCAGATACAGAACCCGCGACATTTCCGCAATAACGCATGAGAAATGCGCCTGCGGCAGAACGCTCGTCAAGATGCTCAGACCCAAGGGCAGAAGCGACGATATGCT
>DJQG01000152.1:39490-39920 GCA_002438685.1 Ruminococcaceae bacterium UBA6392
TCCGCGGCGTCAATGTTTTCCCGGCTCAGGTCGAGCATGTTATTCTTTCGCTCGGCATGGATCCGAACTATCAGATAATAGTTGACAGAGCGAATAATCTTGATATAATGACCGTCTGCATCGAGATGTCAGACCACATGTTCTCTGACTCGGTCAAGCAGATTGAGGCTAAAGAGAAAGAGATTTGCGGCGCCATGCAGTCCGTTCTCGGTGTTTCCGCAAAGGTGCGTCTTGTTGAACCGCACTCTCTGCCGCGCTACGAAGGCAAGGCTTCGAGAGTTATTGATAACAGAAAAATATAAAGGAGGAAAAACAAATGGCAATCAGTCAGATTTCGGTTTTTGTCGAAAACAGACCCGGCAGACTTGCCGACATAACGGCAGTCCTCGCCAAGAACAACATCGATATCCGTGCTCTTTCCGTTGCGGAT
>DJQG01000010.1 GCA_002438685.1 Ruminococcaceae bacterium UBA6392
TTTGCCGGGTAGGATTTTGCTTTGTATGCTTTGCGCTGACGGCAATGATATATGAGCGTCATTTGTCCCGCGCTTGAAGCTTTTTCTTTCCTTTACTTGACAACCGGCGAAGCGGTTATATAATTAGACTGTTCGTTTTTTTGCACGCATGGGGGTAGTTAAATGGAAAAAGATAAATCGTTTCTCGGCACTCAGCCGGTCGGCAAGCTGCTTTTCAAGCTCTCGCTTCCGACGGTCATAGCGCAGATAGTCAATATGCTATACAATATCGTCGACCGCATATATATCGGCCATATGCCCGGCGACGGCAGCCTTGCGCTGACGGGAGTCGGCGTGTGCCTGCCGATAATCATGATAATCTCGGCATTCGCCGCGTTCGTCAGCGCGGGCGGCGCACCCAGAGCGTCCATATCAATGGGCAAGGGCGACAACAGCTCGGCAGAAAAAATACTCGGCGGCTGCTTCTCCATGCAGATAGTCATATCCGCAGTTCTGACTGCGCTGCTGCTTATCTTTGACCGCAATCTGCTCCTCGCGTTCGGCGCGAGCGAGAACACGATAGAATACGCGGTCGATTATATGAATATCTACGCCATAGGCACTGTTTTTGTCCAGCTGACGCTCGGCATGAACGCGTTTATAACGGCGCAGGGCTTCGCGAATACCGGCATGGTGACCGTCATGATAGGTGCTGTGTCGAATATAGTGCTTGACCCGATATTTATCTTTGGGCTGCACATGGGAGTTAAAGGTGCCGCGCTCGCGACGATCATATCGCAGTGCGTCTCGTGCGTCTGGGTCGTGGCGTTCCTCTTCGGCAAAAAGACGGTGTTGCGTCTGAAGGCGAATAACTTCCTTGTATCGCCTAAAATTATCCTGCCGTGCATTACGCTCGGGCTGGCGACATTTATCATGCAGTCGAGCGAGAGTGTCATCTCGGTCTGCTTCAACTCGTCTTTGCTCAAATACGGCGGAGATATCGCCGTCGGCGCGATGACGATACTGACGAGTGTCATGCAGTTCGCCATGCTGCCGCTCAACGGAATTTCGCAGGGATCTCAGCCGATTCTCAGCTACAACTACGGCGCGGGAAACAGCGAGCGCGTCAAGAAGACATTCAAGCTGCTTCTTGCAGTGTGTCTCACTTATTCGTTCCTGCTCTGGGGATTCATCGAGCTGTTCCCGCAGGGCTTTGCAAAGATGTTCAGCTCCGACGCCACGCTTATCGATTTCACCGCGCACGCCCTGCGAATATACTGCGCCGTACTCTGCTTGTTCGGTATACAGATGTCGTGCCAGATGGCGTTCGTGTCGATAGGCAGCGCGCTGTGCTCAATATCGGTCGCGGTCGTTCGCAAATTTGTGCTGCTCCTGCCGCTTATTTATATCATGCCGATGTTCGTCGCAGACAAGACGATGGGCGTCTATATGGCGGAGCCCGTGGCGGATGTTATTGCGATAACCTTCACGTCCATACTCTTTACAATTCAGTTCGGAAAAGCAATGAAAAAGCTCGAAGCGCAGAAAAAAGGGGAGGCAAAATAAATGGCCGGTGAAATAAAAATCCGTGCGGCAGCGCCCGGCGACGCGCCGGCGCTGCTCGGAATATACGCGCCCTATGTCAAAAACACCTCGATAACATACGAATACGATGTGCCGAACGAGGAGGAGTTTCGCGGGAGAATCGAATCGACTCTCAAAAAATACCCGTATCTCGTGCTCGAAAGGGACGGAGATATCCTCGGCTATGCCTATGCGGGTTCGCTTCATTCGCGCCCGGCGTATGATTGGGCGGTCGAGACATCGATCTATCTCGACCGGAATGCGCGCGGCAGGGGACTCGGCAGAAAGCTCCACGACGCGCTCGAAGCCGTGCTGCGCGAGCAGGGCTTCCTCAACATGAACGCCTGCATAGCCTATCCCGAAGTTGAGGACGAATATCTGACGAAAAACAGCGCGGAATTCCACGCGCATCTCGGCTACCGAATGGTCGGCGGCTTCACAAAATGCGGATATAAATTCCACCGCTGGTATTGCATGGTCTGGATGGAAAAGCTCATCGGCGAGCATCTTGAAAATCAGCCGCCGGTTATACCGTTCCCGCAGATAAAAGATGTCATCCGCGAGAAGTACGGAATAGATTAAAAATATACACGCCCCGAAAGAACCGTGCACTGTCTTTCGAGGCGTGTGTTTTTTATGGCTTGCAGTTTCCCTTATTCTCGGCCTTTACCCTCAGACCAATTGTCAAAAAACTTATTTGATCTTTATCTGCCAGTATGCGATGTAGTCTCTCTCGTAGGTATAGGTGATGTGGATGGTGTCACCCTTGACGACGACTGCGGGATAAGAATACTCAGCGAGGCCCTTTTCAAAGGTCTTTATCTTTGTGAAGGTCTTGCCGTCGTCGGTCGAAACGGAGAGGACAAGAGGAGTGCGGATGCCGGGGATACCTATGTTGTTATAAGCCAAGAAGATTCTGCCCTGATCGTCGGTGTCGAGGTCGATACCGCTGTTGTTGTTGGGCAGCTTGGTGGCATAAGCGCGGCACCAGGTCTTACCGTTATCATAGGAATCGCTGCGATAGATCTTGCCGACCTTTGTTCTTGTGAACATATGGACAGAGCCGTCAGCGGACTGCCAGAGGGTGGGCTGAATCATCGGAACTTTGAACCATGTGCAGTATTTCGAATCGATCTCTGCGGTCTTGATCCAGGTCTCGCCGTCGTCATTGGAGATATCGACGAAGCATCTGTACTTGTCGTCGATCTCGGTCGAAGCGGGCGCAAGAACGGTGCCGTCCTTAAGTCTGATGGGCTTGTTCTTGACGGGGCCTCTGCCGCCGCTGTTGTCGCCGGCAACGAGCTCTTTGGGAGCGCTCCAGCTTCTGCCGTCGGTCGAGGTTACATAGTAAGTCTGCCAATACTCAGTGGTCTTGCCGACCTTGAAGTAAAGAACGACAGTGCCGTCTTCCTTCTGGAACAGAACGGGGTTCCAGTGAGCGACATCATCAGCCGCGGAAACAACGACAGGATCGCTCCAGCCGTCCTCTTCGGTGCGAACCGAGGTGTAGATCTTGACATCGTTCTCCTGCTCGGAAGAGCCGCCGAACCAGGCTGCGATAACGGAGCCGTCATCGAGGGGCAGAACCGTTGAAGCGTGGCAGGAATCGGTTATCTTCTTGTCGAAGATCATTTCTTTTGTAGCGGAGACGATGATGTCATCGCTCGAGCTTTTAGCCATGCCTATGGATGCGAGAGCAAACATGAGGCTGATTGCGACGAGAACTGATAAAATTCTCTTGGTCATTTTACTTCCTCCTAAAAAATTTCCTATATTACGCCGCGTTTCCACAACGCTCAAGAGGGTTTTGAACGTTTGAAAATCACGAAAAAGCCACGGAAAAACATCACTTGATCTTTATCTGCCAGTAGGCGATATAGTCTCTTTCATATGTATAAGTGATGTGGATAGTGTCGCCCTTGACAACGACTGCGGGATAAGAATACTCCGCGAGTCCGGTCTCGAAGGTCTTTATCTTCGTGAAGGTCTTGCCGTCATCAAGCGAAACGGCGAGAGTGAGTGGCGTTCTGATGCCGGGAATTCCGACGGGGTTATAAACGAGGAAAATTCTGCCGCTGTCGTCGGTGTCGAGGTCGATACCGCTGTTGTTGTTCGGCAGGTTGGTCGGATATGCGGCACACCAGGTCTTGCCGCCGTCATAGGAATCACTTCTGTATATCTTGCCGACCTTCGTTCTCGTGAACATATGGACAGAGCCGTCCTTTGACTCCCAGAGCGTGGGCTGAATCATCGGGGTCTTGAAGAAGCCGAGGAAGGTCGAATCAATTTCGGGGGTTCTGTTCCAGGTCTTGCCGTTGTCGGTCGATATGTCAACGAAGCATCTGTATTTGCCGCCGAGCTCGGTCGAGCCGGGAGCGAGTATAGTGCCGTTCTTGAGTCTGATGGGCTTGTTCTTGACGGGACCTCTGCCACCGCTGTTGTCGCCGGGGACAAGCTCTCTGGGAGTAGCCCAGTTCTTGCCGTCGGTCGAGATGGAATAGTAGGTCTTCCAGTACTCCGTGTCCTTGCCGACCTTGAAATAGAGGGTTATCGTGCCATCGTCATTCTGGAAGAGAACGGGGTTCCAGTGGGCGACATTCGGATCGGCGGAAACTCTTATGGGCTCGCCCCATTTTCCGTCCGTGCCGCGCACGCTTGTGAGTATCTTGACATCGTCGTCGCTCTCGGACGAGCCTGCGAACCATGCCGCAACAACTGTGCCGTTGTCAAGAGGCAGAACGGTTGAAGCGTGGCAGGAGTCGGTGGGCTTTTCGGTGAATATCCATTCCTTCTCAGCGGAGACGATTATCTTCTTGGGATCGGTTTCAACCGCTGCGGGCTTGCTGCTGTCCGGTTTGGATGGGATGGTAGTCGAGCCGCTGTTGTCGCCCGCTGCGGGCTTCGTGGTGTCGACAGCGGGGGTTGTTGCCTTGGTGGGATTCTTTTTGACTGAAGGCGCGGCGGAAACGGCGTCGGTGCCGTCCGTCTCTGGCTCGGTCGTCTCGGGCTCAGCGGTGGTATCCTCCGACGCGGGAGCCGTTGTCGCATCCGTCTTGGTGTCGGATGCCGCGGTGGTGTCGCTGCTGTCGCTGCCGCTCTTGTCCGAAGCGCAGGCCGCAAATGACAGGATCATAAGAACTGCAATGGCTAAAGCTAAAAATCTTTTCATTTCACAAATCTCCGTAGGGTCTCGATTTTTTCGGTCAACCGGTTATTTAGATGCTTCGAGGCCACGGATATTCATTGCCTGCGCCATATAAGCGGTAATGGAGATCGGCGGCCACCATTTATATCGTTAAACATTATACATCGTTTCGACAGAAAAAGTCAACTTTTTTTAGTAATATTTAACTAATTTTTATGTAAAATTTCGGTAAATTTATCAATTGAATTACAAAATGCAATTTTTATGTGGCAGATACACAAATTCAGGTGTTCTGTATTAATATTCATACTACATATGGATATGCGCATGAAAAAACAAAAAAATAAAAAATCCGTGCCGCAGAGCGTAAAATCGCACAGCTGCACGGAAAATAATATTTATTTATAGTTCCTCAGAACCTCTTTGTAGAACTCTATCGCCGCGCCGATGGCGGAGAGGTCGATGTTCTCGTCAACACTGTGGACGCTGTTGAACTGCTGCATGTTTATGTCGATCGGCGCAAAGCGCAGCGTGCACGGGCAGACATCGCTTATCCAGCGGGCATCGGTTCCGGCAGCGAGAACGAACGGGGCGACTGCGGCGTGCGGGAACACATCTCTCGCGCAGCGGCATACATATTTGAACGCCCTGCTGCTTGTGTCCGCCGGTCGGTGGAACTCATGTCCGTCGGCGGGTTCGGTTATCTCGAGCGCGTATTTTTTCGCGAGCTCTCTTATCTTCTCCATGTCGACGACAAGATCCTCTTCGTCGATATATCTTATCAGCGCACTCGCCGAGCATTCGTTGTCACGCGGGGTCTTGCCTTTCTTTGACTCGATGCTGCCGAAAACGCAGGTCGTGCCGAGCATTGCCGCAGCCTGGGAGTTTATCTTCGGCATGAGCTTTATCAGCAGCGGCTCGAAGCACCGGAGATTCGCGAAAATAAGTCTCAGCGGGAAGTTCATATAGGGCAGCAGCGCCGTGAACATCTCGCGCACCTGAGCGGGCATTTTTATCGTCAGCTTCAGTGCGGAAACTTCGGCGATGAATTTCGAAACGCGGGTCACGGGATTGTCGCTGAGGGTCAGCCCCTCGGAGTCGCCCTGAACGGCGCGGACGTTTATTCTGTGGTAGCCCTTTTCGTGAACGGCTATCATCGCGCACTTGCAGTCTATCCCGTCTATCGGCGCGCTGATGACTCCGCCGCCCTCGTCGATGGCAAGCTCAAATTCGATGCCCTGCTTTTCAAAATATTTCACGGCTTCGTGTATTCCGTCGCCGAAAATCTCTTCGTTGTGTCCCGAGGCTATATATAAGTTGCACGCGGGTTCAAAATCCTCGGCTAGCAGCTCCTCGACTGCGGAGAGCTCCGCGAAGAGCGAAGTCTTTGTGTCGACTGTGCCGCGCCCCCAGATTTTTCCGTCGGATATCTCGCCGAACTTCTCGTGAGTCCAGTCGCCCGTCGCGGCAACGACATCGTGGTGCGACATGAGCAGTATATTCCTGCTCTCGTCGCGCCCGGGGATTTTATAGACCCAGCAGTCCTCGCTGAAATATTTTATCTCGGCGCGCTCGTGCAGCAGCGGAAACAGCTCTTTTACCGCCGTGCGCAGCTTCGAAAACTCCGTATCGTCATATATTTCGCGGGACGAGACGGTCTGACATTCTATCATTTTCATCAGCCGTTCGCCGTTTTCGATATCCTCTTGCTCGGTTGTATAGACCGGCTTTTCGCCTATCGGCTCGGCTTTTTTCGCGGCGAGCGCGGCTCTTATCAGCAGTATACCTATAAATATAACAAGAACTGCGAGCACGGCGAGAAGTATATAAAGTCCCATATCGTTCACCCTTTCTCTTTCTGCCCTCATTTTATCATATCCGTGTCTTTTGTGCAACTTGACTTTTTAGCATATCGGATGATAAAATATAGATACCATGAGTGGCGTATCTATCAGATGCGGTACAATAAAAAACATAAAAAACGGAGGGATTCGGTGAGCAAAGAGGGAAATACGGGCGCGAAGATACACTGCGCCGTATGCGGACGCACGTTTGACGCGGCCGCGGATAAATGCCCGAACTGCTCGGCTCCGGCGTCGCTTTCACAGCCCGTCGCTGAGCCAAGGGAAGAGAAGAGAGAACCTGTATTCGTCTGCACGATATGCGGACATGTCCACGAGGGCAAGGCTGCGCCTGACCGCTGCGAGAACTGCGGAGTCGGCGGCGAGCTGATCGAAGAGCGCCGTCCCGCGCTGACAAGAACATGGGTCTGCACGGTCTGCGGGCTGAAGATAAAGAGCGAAAATGCGCCCGAGAAGTGCCCGAAGTGCGAGTCGCCCGCCGAGTTGTTCAAGGCTCAGAAAGACGGCATCGCGCGTATGCGCTGTTCGATATGCGGCTTTGAAATCGAGGGCGACACAGCGCCCGACCGCTGCGAAAACTGCGGAGTTGACGGGGACATGTTCGAGCCTGTGAAAAACTGACGGAGAGACTGATATGAACGTACTTGTTATAGACGGACAGGGCGGCGGAATAGGAAAGCTGCTCGTTTCCGGGATAAAAAGCGAATATCCGGACTTCTTCGTGACCGCCGTCGGCGCGAACAGTATCGCGACCTCCGCCATGCTCAAGGCGGGCGCCGACGCCGCCGCGACGGGCGAAAACGCCGTATGCGTCGGCTGCCGCAAGGCGGATGTCATAGCGGGTCCCGTCGGCATAGTCATAGCCGACGCGCTGCTCGGCGAGATAACGCCGAAGATGGCGGCGGCGATAGGGCAGAGCGACGCAAAGCGCGTGCTCGTCCCTGTCAACCACTGCGACAATATAGTCGTCGGCGTCGGGGATATCCCGATGGCGAAGCTCGTTCAGTCCGCCGTGAAAGAAATCGGAAAAGGGTCTTGATTTTCTCTTGAAATGTGATATAATAATCGCGATCTCATGAAGGGATCGGGCTTTCAGAAGAGAGCGAAGATTTTTTTAAAAATAACGTGAAAACATTGCCGCGAGGGTAACTGCACTTCCAGAAGGGAGTGCCGTACCCCCGCTTTTTGTTTTTTGAAAGGACGATCCCCATGACAAACAAGAATTCAGTTAGAATCAGAAAGATGGTCATAACCGCGCTGTGCGTTGCGCTGTGCATCGTGCTGCCCATGGCGTTCCATATGGTCAAAAACGCCGGAACGATATTCCTGCCGATGCATATCCCGGTGCTGCTGTGCGGACTTATCTGCGGGTGGCAGTACGGTCTTGTGTGCGGTCTGCTCGGTCCCCTGCTCTCGTCGCTCCTGACCCAGATGCCGCCCATGGCTATCCTGCCGTCGATGATGGCGGAGCTCGCGGTCTACGGCGCAGTGACGGGTCTTATGATGTACGCATTCAAGTATAAGACTACATATCTCTCGCTCTATGCTAGCCTCGTTGTCGCGCTCATCTCCGGACGCGTCGTTTCGGGCATACTCAAAGCCCTCATCTTCTCCGCCGGAGATTATTCGTTCTCCGTCTGGGTGACTGCTTCGTTTGTCACCTGCCTGCCGGGTCTCGCCATCCAGCTCGTTATAATTCCGACACTTGTAAAAGTGCTCGCCAAAGCGAAGCTCCTGCCGCGCAGACAGGCGCAAAAACAGGCTTGACTTTGATTTTTCTTCGGGGTATAATAATCCCATATTACAAAGGCTGTGACGAAGAACACGGATCTTTTCGGGACGATCAGAGAGGGAAATGTTTGCTGCGAGTTTCCTTCGTCCGCAGGGTCTATTCCGCTTTCGAGCCGCAGGGCGATGAGTCCTGCCGCGTGCCCGCGTTATGGGCTGAGAGTTAAACACAAGGTGGTACCGTGCTTATTGCACCCTTGGGACGGCGGGAGTCGTTCTGAGGGTGTTTTTTATTAAATATGATGCAGGAGGATATAAAATGCTGGATCTCAGATTTGTCAGAGAAAACCCCGAAATAGTCAAAGAAAACATCAAAAAGAAGTTTCAGGATCAGAAGCTTCCGCTCGTCGACGAGGTCATTGAGCTCGATAAGCTCTGCCGCGCCGCAAAGGGCGAGGCTGACGAGCTGCGCGGCAGCCGCAATCGCCTGTCGAAGCAGATAGGCGCACTCATGGCGCAGGGCAAGCGCGACGAGGCGGAAGAAGTGAAGGCTCAGGTCAGCGCGAACGCTGCAAGACTTGCCGAACTCGAGAAGCTTGAAGAGGAGCTCGGCGAGAAGATAAAGAAGATAATGATGGTCATCCCGAACATCATCGACCCGAGCGTGCCGATAGGCCGCGACGACAGCGAGAATGTTGAAATTCAGCGCTTCGGCGAGCCCGTGGTGCCCGATTTCGAGGTTCCGTACCACACCGAGATAATGGAGAAGATGAACGGCATCGACCTCGACTCCGCAAGAAAGGTCGCGGGCAACGGCTTCTATTATCTCATGGGCGATATCGCCAGACTTCATTCGGCAGTCATTTCATATGCGCGCGACTTCATGATCGACCGCGGATTCACCTATTGCGTGCCGCCGTTTATGATAAGAAGCGATGTCGTCACAGGCGTTATGAGCTTCGCCGAGATGGACGCGATGATGTATAAAATCGAGGGCGAGGATCTCTATCTCATCGGCACGAGCGAGCATTCGATGATAGGCAAGTTTATCGATACAATAATCCAGCCCGAGACTCTGCCCCTGACCCTCACGAGCTACTCCCCCTGCTTCCGCAAG
>DJQG01000047.1 GCA_002438685.1 Ruminococcaceae bacterium UBA6392
GCGGCGCAGGGGAGCACCTTGCCGAGATACTGAACGAATTTCGGCGGCGTCTTGCCTTTGGGGAACACTAAAAACGGCAGGAATCTTGTTGCCATCGTGCCGAGAACCACCGCGCCTATTGTTACAGCCGACTGAACTTCCGTCATATCTTTTTGCCCTCCCTGTCCTCTATCTTTTTGCCGACGGCAAATGCCGCGACTATCAGCACCATCGCAGGCACTATAAAATATTTGCTGCCGAATATCGGCAGGCACACCGCAGTTCCTATCAGCCCGACAAGGGCGGGGACGCGGTTTTCTTTTTTCTCCCACTGACCGAGGAACATCACGACGAACAGCGCGGTCATGACGAATTCGATGCCTTTTGTGTTGAAATGAATAACATATCCGAGCAGCGAGCCGACGGTCGAGCTTACGACCCAATATATTTGATTGAGCAGCGTGACGAAGAACATGAACCAGCCTCTGTCAACATCCGGCGGCAGGTCGGCGGTGCAGTTTACCGAGAAGGTCTCGTCGCACATTCCGAATATCAAATACGGCTTTTTCCAGCCCGTGCCGTCGAATTTTTCGAGCATCGATATGCCGTAAAAAAGATGGCGGGCGTTGACCATCAGCGCGAGCAGAAAGGCGTAAATGGGATTGAAATCGGCGAGAAGCAGGTTTGCCGTTACGAATTCCATGGAGCCCGCGAAGATAAACATGCTCATGAACATCGGATATATGAACGAAAAACCCTTGCTGCGCATCAGAAGCCCGTATGACATCCCGAGAAATGCGAAGCCGACGAGAATCGGCAGCGTGCGCGGCAGAGCGGCTTTGAATGCTTTGCGCCTCATTTTTTTCATCTCCCCTTGATTAATCCGCCGAAAGTTATTATAATATAACTGACAAATGTAAAATATAGCGGACTAATGTTTGACATATTATACGATTGTTCAACATATTTGTCAATACGGGTGATGAATTTTATGGATCTCGGTGCTGTTATAGCGGCAAATCTGAAAAGAATAAGGGCGAGCCGCAATCTGACGCTCGGTCAGCTCTCGAAAATCTCCGGGATAAGCAAGGCGATGCTCTCTGAGATAGAAAAAGGCGGCAGCAATCCGACTGTGAACACCGTGCTCAAGATAGCGGACGGGCTGAACGTGCCGTACACGAGTCTCATGGAGCAGAACGACGGCGCGGCAGATCTCGTGACGAGGGCAGACGCCGTGATGCAGACGGGCGAATCGGAGCATTACCGCGCCTACTGCTATTTCCCCGTCGCCGCGAACAGGAATTTCGAGCTGTTTTATATCGAGCTTGATGCTGGGACTTCAAACATGTCGATAGGTCATCCGCCGCGCGCGCAGGAGTATGTCTATGTTATAAAAGGGCGAGTTACGATAAAAACGCCGTGCGGGATATATGAAGTAAATGCGGGCGACGCGCTGATGTTCGAGTCCTCCGCGGAGCATATGTATATAAATAACGGCGGCGAAAAAGCCGAGTTCAATGTCATAAATTACTATCCGGAATAAAATTAGCTCCTCCGTGAATTTACGCGGAGGAGCTGCTTTTATATAGCTTTTTGTTTATCCCTCTTCAACCGGCGCGTAGCTGCGGATAAAGGCATTGATGAACAGCGGACCCATGTCTATCGCGTGGAACACTGCGCCGTCCGCAGTCTCGAGCACCGTGATGCCCTCGCCCTCGCTGCCTTTTGTCAGGTTGCGGTCGAAGTATTTTGAAACCTTGCCGCTGACGGGGTCGATTTTATATACCGCCTGAGTGTCGTCGTTTGTCGCGGTGTAGAGCATGCCTTTGTACATCTCCGCGCCCTGAATGCTCCTGACCGTCTCGCTGAGTTTCACTGTCTTGACATATTTCATATTGTCCGCTATGTCATAGAAAATCAGCTCGTTCGCGTTCTTTGAGTGGTCGAGGGCGATGAGAAGCCCGTTGCCGTTGTCGACCGCGACCCAGGGCAGCCCGCGCGTGTGACGGGTGTTATCGAGAATATAATATCTGCCGGTGAATTTCAGCGTGTCCGCGTCGTAGACCGCGACGACGGGATATTTCCAGACCTTGCTGTCCTCGAGTCCGGCATAGATGCAGTTGTCGGCTTTCGAGTAGCTAATTCCGCCGATGTGTGCGAGACCGTAGTCGTCCTTGAGCTGCTGCGGAATGGCGAGGGGGTTCGACTTGACTCGCGTCTTGCCGTCAAGCTCGGATTTCGTCAGCCCCCATTTCGAGCTGAAATAATAATATTTTCCGTCTGTCGTGATGCCCTGCGAGCGCTCCGCCGCTCCGATGAGCAATACATTGACTTTTGACACCTCGGGGTGCCTCTTGCCCGCGGAGAGCGCGTCGATCCCGAGAGTCAGGACAGAGAGAAAAGTCATGAACGCCGCGAGCGTGAGAGCTGCAAGACGGCGCATTAATAATATAGTCTTTTTAAAAATTTCGATATACTGCATAAACGACCTCCGGTTTGCGTTTTGTCACGTCTATAAATTATCAAAAACTAAGTGATATGTCAATCTTTTCTCGGCAAGTATTAATAAATATTTATCCGCTAAAGACTTATTTCTATTGAAATTTACCCAAATATATGCTATCATATTCTGTACCTAATGAGAACGGCGGAAACTCACATGAACTCAGAATCAGCGCACGGATACCGTCCGTGCATAATAATACCGGGCATAGGGCAGTCTCGGGTGATAGAGACGGACGAAAATGGCGAAAAGATTCGTAATCTCTGGCCGTTTGATCCGGATATGGACGCGCTCGTCAAGTCGGTCGCCCCGTCCGCCGCGCGGATGATGCTTCTTCGGCGCGACTGCGGCTTTGCTGCGGCACTCGACAAGGCAGTGCGCGTGATACTCGAACCGCTCAGCTGCACACCCGACTCCATGAGAAAAGTCAGAGCCGAGGTTGTCGGCTATTATCGCCCCGTCGGCGAATGCACCGCAGGCGAGAAGAGATACATATATGAGATGGTGCCCCTCAATGCGCTCGCGGATATTATCGGAGAAGAGAATCTATATTTCTTCGCATATGATATCTTCGGCAGGGCGGACGAAAACGCCCGTCTGCTGCGCGAATTTATCGCAATGGTCAAAGAACAGAGGCAGTGCGAAAAGGTCGATTTGATTCCTGTGAGCATGGGCGCGACCGTGGCGGAGATGTACTTTGAGCTGTACGGCGCGGATCAGGATGTCAAGCGCGTTATCGGCGTTGTCCCGGCTTATGACGGCTCGGATATCGCCGCTGATCTTGTGGCGGGGGATATCAATACGGACGACTGCGACGCGCTGCTCGAAATGCTTCTGAGCCGGCGCGAGGCGAAAAAAATATCTAAACTGATGCATATGATGCCAAAGAAAGTCGCGGACGGCGCAGTCAGAACGCTGGTTCGCGCGGCGTGCGAGAGCGTTGTCATCAACAGCTCCTCGATGTGGGGGATAATCCCCTCGGAGCGCTATCCCGCGCTTCGCGACAAGTATCTCGGCGACTCCGCACATGATGTAATGCGTGCCGTGACCGACCGCCACTGGCGGGTCAGGCGGAATATAAAAGAGCTCGTCCGGCGTGAGCAGGAGCACTCGGTTGAATTTTATAATATCTGCGGCTGCGGCAAGCGGTTAGCGCCGATAGCGGCATCCGACAGCCTGACTTCGGATACAATAGTCCCGACATATTCGGCGTCGATGGGTGCGCAGTGTGCGCCGCTCGGACGGACACTCAGCCCGGGGCGCGGCGAACCCGTTGATTTCATATCCCCGCGCTCGGACATCAACGCGGCGTCTGCCGCCGTGCCGGACAGAACATGGTTTTATTATAACATGGAACACGAACAGGCCGCCGAAAATAAAAATCTGCTCGATCTCGTTGCGAAGATAGCCTCTTCCGATGAGCCGATAGACGTTTTCACCATGCCCGAACACCCTCAGTTTGCTGATTATTAAGAAATAAGGCAATACATATCAAGAACAGGAGAAAAACTATGAAGAAGATGAAATCGACCGTAGCCCTTGTGCTCGCGCTCATCATGGCTTTCTCGGCGTTTACCTGCGCCTCCGCAGCTCCCGCGTCCGCATCGTCCGATGCGTCGATAGCAAAGGCTGTTGATACGCTTGCCGACGCCGCAGAAGAGAGCGGAACCCATGCAAACTGCCATAACGGCGACTGCGGACATGCGCCCGTCGTGGTGGTCCCAGGCATCAACCACTCGCCCACATATCTCTACGACGAGAACGACGAGCCCGTGCTCAACAAGGACGGCGACCGCATCGGCGGCACCCTGCTTATCCTTGATACGGATAACCTTGTCACCGTCATCCTCAAAAAGCTCGCGTGGCCGCTTATAAAAATGCTCGCCACCCAGACGGACAGCGGCTTCCCCAAGGCGGTCTATGAGACCGTCTGCGACCTTTTCTCCATCCAGAAGTGCGACAATGAGGGCAACCCGATAAACAACCTCAAGACCGAGAAATACGGTTCTCTCGCCGACATGGATAAGGACACGAGAGACTGGGCATACAGAATGATCCCCATGCAGAAGCTGACCAATATCATCGGCGAGGATCATGTCTATTTCTTCACCTTCAATCTCGTCGGCAGCCCCATGGACTCCGCCGCGAACCTCAATGAATATATCCAGCAGGTCAAGAAGGCGACCGGACACGACAAGGTCAATCTCCTTAACGTCAGCCTCGGCGGAACTATCTTCACCGCATATCTTGACGCTTACGGCTGCAAGGATATCAACCAGGTCGTCAACGCCGTTGCCGCAACCGACGGCTCCGAGATAATCGCCGACTTTCTCACCAGAGGCGAAGAAGGCTTCAGAATCGACGACGAGTTCCTCTATCATGAGTATATCCCGAAAATAATCGCGGAGAGCAGCGACACCGCCTCTCTCGGCTATCTTCTCAATCTTGTTATCAGAATAATCCCGCGACAGGTGTTCAGAGACACTCTGACCGCCGCCATGGACGGTCTCTCCGAGACTCTGCTCGTAAACTGCCCGCAGTTCTGGGCGCTCGTCCCGTCCGACAGATATGACGCTCTGTGCGAAAAGTATCTGACAGACAAGGATCACGCAGTCCTCAAGGCGAAGACCGATCGCTATCATCAGGCTCAGCTCAACCTCAGAAAGAATGTTCTCGCGGCTCATGAGGCGGGCGTCAGGATAGACTCGATAGCCGGCGCGAACCTCGCTTTCGGCGATATCGAATACAGCTACTTCAGCATCATCAAGAGCGCGCTTGATACCAACTCAGACGGTATTATCCAGCTCTCCTCGACCACCATGGGCGCAACAGGCGCCGCCCCCGGACAGAAGCTGCCCGACAGCTACAAGCCCGCAAAGAGAGGCTATATGTCCGTTGACGGTTCGATAGACGCCTCCACGGCAGTCCTCCCGGACAACACATGGATATTCATCGGCCAGCACCACGAGGCGGGCAATAACGATGTTGTTCTGACCCTCGCCTGTGCGCTGTTTACAGACTCCGAGCTCAAGGATGTCCACTCCAAGCCCGATGTCTGGCCGCAGTATAACGGCACCTGCCGCACGAAGGAAATAAGACGCTGGCTCCTGCCCGATGCAAAGGCTTACAGAGCGAAAATCGACGAGATGCCCGCAGAGGAGCGTCCGAGTGCCGAGCAGATAGTTGAGCTTGACGCCGCTATCGCGCAGGGCGAAGATGCGCTCAACATGACTATAGCCGATCCCGCAAAGGCGGACGCCGCGAAAGAGCGACTGACGAATATCCTCGTCGAGCTCGGTCAGCGCGAGCCCTCAAAGGAGACTTCCAAGGCGGCATATGCGCTCGAAAAAGTCTGCTGCGTGCTCAGCCTCATCGCCCTCAAGACGATAGGCAGTCAGGGCTATTCCGATGTTGCCCGCGTGGTCGTTAAATTCCTTATAAAATTCATAGCTTCCGTTATCTGATCTGAAGTTTTATTTACGGCGAACCCCATCTTCGGAGTTCGCCGTATCTTTTTAAAGGACGGTGTTTTAAAATGAAGTCAGTCAGGAGAATAGCGGCGCTGATACTCTGCGCGGCTCTTGTTTTCTCGACCGGCATATCCGCCACGTCTTACGGCGGCGCAAAGTATGAAACCGTGTCGTCCGCCGACGAATCGGGACTCGCTGCGGCGCTCACTCAAACGAGCGAAAAAGCAGAGCCCGCAAAGGCGAAAAAGCCCGGCACCCTGACCGAATGCGGCGGAACCTGCGAATACAGCCCAACGGTCGTTATCCACGGTATCGGTCAGTCCAAGACCTATCTCTATGAGAACGACGAGATAGCGGTCGATGAGGACGGCAAGCAGATAACCGGCTGGCCGATATACGCGAATACTAAATATATTATAAAAAATCTGCTCTGGCCGCTCGTCAAGATGCTCGTCACCCAGCGCGACGACGGCTTTGTCGAGTCGTTCAGAAAGACGCTCGAGGGCACGCTCTATGTCAATGCTTTTGACTCGAACGGCAAGAATGTCTATGATGTCAGAGTCAAGAAATATCCGCAGAGCGTTGCAAAATGCACGGATGAGGACAAGGAAGAGATATACGGCAACGTGCCGATAGACGGCTTCTCGAAAGTCGCAGGTGAAGACCATCTCTACTATTTCGCCTACAATTCGTTCGGCAACAACAGCGAGATAACCGACGAGCTATATAATTTCATCGGTCAGATAAGGCGCGAGACGGGTCACGACAAGATAAATGTCGTGGCGATAAGCCTCGGCGGCACTATCGCAAACAGCCTGTTCGACCGCTATCCGGAGCTCTATCCGAGCCTCGACCGCGTGGTGTATATCGTCCCCGCGCTCGACGGATCTAACATAGTCGGCGATATCTATCTCGGCAAGCTCAGTACCTCGGACGAGTTGCTCTACAAGAACCTGCTGCCGAATCTTGTCGGCGGCGCAGAGGGCTATCTGCTCAACGCCGTTATAAGAATGATGCCCAAGCAGATTTTGCTCGACACGCTCGACGCGACGGTTGACGGGCTGACGAATGTCATTCTTCGCAACTGCACCACAATGTGGTCGCTCGTGCCCGAGGCATACTATGACGAAGCCGTGGCGCGTGTCCTGCCCGGAGAAGAGAATGCGGAGATGCGCAGGCAGGTCGAAGTATATCACCGCGCGCAGGTCAACAGATTCGCGAATATCGAAAAGATGCGCGCCGCCGGAGCCGAGGTATTTGATATAGTTGACTATGACTATCAGCTCTACTGCCTTGTGCCGTCATATGACAAGAACAATGCGGACGGAATTATCCACGCGGAGTCGACCTCCATGGGTGCGAAGTTCGCGAAAATAGGCGAGACTCTCGGCGAGGGCTATGTCCAGCAGGGCACCAACTGCAAGAACAAGGCGCACAACCATCTCTCGCCCGACGGTGTTGTGGATGCGTCGGTCGGTCTGCTCCCGGATTACACATTCTATTTCAAGGGTCAGGATCACGAAAAGACCGGCTCGAACGATGTCATAATGAAGCTCGCGACCGAGCTGCTGACGAATCATGAGTTCAAGGATGTCTATTCCATGCCCGACAGGTTCCCGCAGTTCAACATCGGCAGAAATACGAAAGATTTAGTGAATAATCTGATGAATCCGGCGCAGGAGATCGACAGAAGCACGCTCTCGGAAGAG
The DNA here is from genome assembly GCA_002438685.1 of Ruminococcaceae bacterium UBA6392. Lineage (GTDB taxonomy): Bacteria > Bacillota > Clostridia > Oscillospirales > Acutalibacteraceae > CAG-177. The sequence continues at coordinate 7,662 of DJQG01000047.1, forward strand.
GATGCGGCGGAGCTTGAGGCGGCGCTCGAAGAGTGCAACGCGATGCTCGACAACACCGTGGTCGACCCTGCGGCGACCGAGCACGCGCAAAAGAGACTCGAAAACATATTGATAAAAATCGGCGAGCGCGAGGCTCCGAACGAGAATGAAGAGAAGCTGAGCGCGGTCGGCGAGGCGATAAGCAAATTTATAAGCGATGCGCTCTATGAGTGCGTCGGCGCCCAGGGGTACTACGATGCGTTCCAACAGCTGCTGGAGCTTATCGGGAAATACTTCCCTCAGCCCGCATGAATAGAATAAAAATAACAGCAGACCGGGGAGCCCCGGTCTGTTTTTGTGTGTATTCGGCAAAATCAGCTTTTATAAATGAAGAAAAACATAACACCATATTGAATTATCAGAGCCAAAATAGCTGCGCCGCAGTGGGAAAATCTAACTGAGGAGGGCGAGGGAACGGCTTGCAAAGCAAGACGCACGAGCACGCA
>DJQG01000160.1:0-6588 GCA_002438685.1 Ruminococcaceae bacterium UBA6392
AGGGCGTGCAGCAGGCGCTCCTCAAGATTTTAGAGGGCACGGTTGCCAATGTTCCCCCGCAGGGCGGCAGAAAGCATCCCCAGCAGGAGTTCATCCAGGTCGATACCTCGAATATTCTTTTCATCTGCGGCGGCGCATTCGACGGCATCGAGAAGATAATCGAAAAGAGAATGGGCGGCTCCGCGCTCGGCTTCAACGCCGATGTCAAGAGCAAGAGCGACCTCAAGAAGAGCGATCTGCTCTCGCAGGTCGTGCATCAGGATCTCGTCAAGTTCGGTATAATCCCCGAGCTTGTCGGCAGACTTCCGGTGCTCACTTCTCTCGATGAGCTCGACAAGACCGCTCTTGTGCGTATTCTCACCGAGCCGAAGAACGCCATAACCAAGCAGTACAAGGCACTGTTCGAGCTTGACGGAGTCGAACTCGATTTCGACATGGGTGCTCTTGAGGCGATAGCTGACAAGACGCTCGAAAAGGGCACGGGTGCGCGCGGACTTCGTTCGATAATCGAAGCTGTGCTCCAGCCGGTCATGTACGATGTGCCGTCAGACCCGACGATTGAGCGCGTTGCGATAACCTCGGGCTGCGTTGCGAACGGAGTTCCTCCGCTTATCGAGCGCAATCCATCGCACCGCAAGCGTGCCGTCGGAGCAGAATAAAATTTAAGCTGCAAAATGCGGGTTTGACCTGCACTTTGCAGCTTTTTTTATAAAAATAACCGACCGTAAAGTGAAAAAATTACGGTCGGTATGTTTTTTTGTTGTTTTATTCCTGCTTTGATTCCTGTGCCGCGCTTTCGTTTTCTTCGTGCTTCTTGTGGAAGGGGAGGCTGACTTTGAATTTCTCGTCGCCGTAGTTCATGAAGTGCTTGAGGATGACCGTGGCGGAAACGATCAGCGAGCCGATGACAAAAGACATTATGTCATGGAAGAAGAAATTGCTGACAGCGAAGATAAACATCGAGATGATAACTCTGAGCGAATCGGGCTTGACTATGATTATCAGGCTGAATATGGCGGTTATGATAGCCATTCTGAGAACCATGAAGCTGTCCGGAATCAGCGCGAGCAGAACGCCGTAGGATGTGGCGATCGCCTTGCCGCCCTTGAACTTGAGTATGGGCGTGAACGCGTGACCGAGCACCGGCGCCGCTATAATGAGCGCAAAGAGCATATTTTTGTAATCGGTAACATAGAGCTTTGCAAGAAATACCGGAACGAAGCCTTTTGCAACATCGAGCAGGAGGCAGAGCACGCCGAGCTTGACGCTGACGCAGCGCATGACATTGGTCATGCCAGGGTTGTGATCATCGCCCTCCTTGACGATATCGACTCCGCAGAACAGCTTTGGAATAAGGTAGCTGTACATGATGCTTCCCGAAACATAACCTGCAAGAGCGAAAAGCAAATATTTCAGTATACCGTTTTCCACAGTTTACACCTCTCCTTGGATATTTGTGAGAATAAGCAAATACTATTCTCTCGATCAACACTGCTATTGTAGCATTTTTAGTCTTAAAAGTTGTTCTTTTCTACAATTATATGCACTGTATTGCAAATAATTTTAAAAAATATTCTAAGGTTTTTGTTTAATAATTCTGAGGTTTTTGTTTAATAATTATATATTCAACGAGAAAAATTTCTCTGCTTGACGCTGTTCGTGCCAATAAAAGTATCGTTCGTACCGACCCTATTTACAAGCCGATGAACTTGTGTTATAATCCGCCCGTATAAAACGGGGAGCGAAGAAAATTAATATTGATAACCTCTTACCTCCTATATATGTGCTGCATCTGCCGGGTGCAGCATAAACTAAAGCGGACAGGGTATACACTCTGCCCGCTTTGGTTTTTATTAATAAATGAATTCGATATCGCTGTCCTTGAGCAGTGGAGCTTTCATATCCTTGTCCGAGAGAATCGGCACTTTTACGCCCCAGTCAACTCCGATATCCGGGTCGTCGAATTTTACGCTCCTGTCGTTCGCGGGAGCGTAGTATTCGTCGACTTTGTAAGAGACTTCAACATCGGGAGTCAGCGTCACGAAGCCGTGCAGGAAGCCCTTGGGGATGAAGAACATCTTCTTGTTCTCGCCGCTGAGTTCGACCGCTGTCCACTGCATGTATGTCGGCGAGCCGCGTCTTATGTCGACCGCGACATCCATTATTCTGCCGCGCAGGCAGGTCAGAAGCTTTGTCTGCGCCATGGGCGAAGTCTGGCAGTGCAGACCTCTGAGCGTGCCCTGCTGAGCCGAGAAAGAGCGGTTGTCCTGAACAAATTCAACGTCTATGCCGATGTCGTGCATTTTCTGCTTCGAATAGCTCTCGTAGAACCAGCCGCGCACATCGCCGAAAACCTGCGGCTCGATAATAAACGCGCCGTCAAGCGGGGTTTCAATTTTTTTCATATATCGTCATTACCTTTCATAACAATGCTACTGGCGGTCAGTGCTTCTCCTGCTCGCTCTCGATGCCCCAGCGCGGGCGCTCGCCGATGCCGCTTATATCATTGCTCGTATAGAGTATCTTGCCCTCGGCAACGCTGAGCAGATGCTGACCGTAGGAGGATTTGCCGTATTTCTCCGCCGATTCGAGCAGCGCGCGCTTGCTTATCCAGCGCATGTTATAGGCTATCTCCTCCGGCGCAGAGATTTTTATTCCCTGCAGGCGCTCAACGGTCTTAATGAAGTTCGCCGCGTCGAGCAGTGCGTCAACGGTGCCCGTGTCGAGCCACGCGAAGCCTCTGCCCATAAGGCGGATATCGAGATCGCCGTTTTCGAGATATATCTTGTTTATGTCGGTTATCTCAAGCTCGCCGCGCTTGGAGGGCTTGAGCGATTTTGCGTATTCAACGACCCTGTTGTCGTAGAAATAGAGTCCCGTTACAGCGTAGTTAGATTTCGGATGCTTGGGCTTTTCGACTATCGATACAGGCACGCCGTCGTCGTCAAATTCGACAACGCCGAAGCTCTGCGGATTCTCGACATAGTAGCCGAAAATAGTAGCTCTGTTCTGCTGCTTTGCCGCCTCTCTGAGCAGATGACCGAGACCGTTGCCGTAGAACAGATTGTCGCCGAGCACCATGGCAACGCTGTCGTCGCCGATGAAGTCCTCGCCGATTATAAATGCCTGGGCGAGTCCTTCGGGCTTGGGCTGGACGGCGTAGGAGAGCTTTAAGCCGAACTGGCTTCCGTCGCCGAGCAGACGCTCGAACTTGGGCGTGTCCTCTATGGTGGAGATTATCAGTATCTCGCGTATGCCCGCGAGCATGAGCGTCGACAGCGGATAGTATATCATCGGCTTGTCATATACGGGCAATAACTGCTTGCTCGTAACCATGGTCAGAGGATAGAGCCTCGTGCCGGATCCGCCGGCGAGAATGATACCCTTCAAACAAATTCACTCCCTGAAAAAGTTGTTTTTTATATTTATGTCAACTTCGGGGCGGCGTTTTATAAAAATAAAAAACCTGTCCGATACAATAGAATTATTGCACGGATATCTAAAAAAACGCCCATCATTTTCATTTTCTCTCAGCCTAATAATACCACTTGCGGCGTGATAAGTCAATTATTATTCGCGTCACGGCGTTGATGTTGACAAGCGGGGCGCGTGGGAATATAATTTTACCGTTACAGCGGTGGAACGGAGAGCATATGACAACTACTGCTGACAGGCTCGCTCCCGGAGAGAGCGGGTATATCGAATCGCTTCTTATCTCAGGCTTACGGCGCAGCCGGCTGCTCGATCTGGGGCTTACTCCCGGGACTCTGCTGATTTCCGGCATCTCGTCGCCGTTCGGCGACCCGGTGACGGTCACGGTGCGCGGCTGCAAGCTCGGACTCAGACGCTCGCAGGCGAAGTGCATAAGGCTGACGGTGCTGCGATGAGCATACGTATTGCACTCGCGGGCAACCCGAACTGCGGCAAGACAACGCTCTTTAATCTCCTGACCGGCTCGGACTGCCATGTCGGCAACTGGCCGGGCGTGACGGTCGAGAAGCGATCGGGGACAATAAAAAGCTTTCACGGCGCGGAGCTTGTTGACCTGCCGGGGATATATTCTCTGCGCACGCTCTCGGACGAAGAGGGCGCGGCGCTCGGCTTTCTCATAAACGAAAAGCCAGATTTGATAATCAATGTCATCAACGCAAACGACCTTGAGCGCAGCTTATATCTGACCGTTCAGCTTGAGCTCCTCGGCGTGCCGACGGTTGCGGCGCTGAATATGACCGACATGCTCGAAAAGCGCGGCGATAAGCTCGATTACAATCGCCTCGCCGAGCTGCTCGGCATCCGCGCGGTGCCAGTCAGCGCGGCGGAAAACACGGGGATTGACGAACTGCTCGCGGCGTGCAAAAGCGCGCTTCAAGAGAAAATATCAAGTCCGCGATATGACTTTTTGCCCGACGGCGCGAAGCTGATAGCGGAACTGATATCGCCTGTCTGCAAGGAGAAGAATATCCCGACAGGGCTTGAAACTTTGCGGCTTATGCGCGGGGACATAAGTGCCTGCGATTTGCTCTCTCAGAGAGAAGCGCAGGCAGTTGAAAATCTGATTTCATCGAACGAGACGGAGAATTCCGATCGCGAACTGCTGACCGTCTCGCATATATATAAGTTTACCGACAGCGTCTGCAAAAAGACGCTCAGAAAAAGCAAACGGAGCGGAAAAAAATTTTCCCGCCGCGCGGATAAAATACTGCTCAACCGCTTTGCTGCCGTGCCGCTATTTCTGGCGGCGGTATTGATTGTGTTTTATCTCACCTTCGGCTCGCTCGGCACGAGACTCGGCGAGCTGGCGGATTCGTTTATAAACGGCACTCTTGCCGATGCTCTGATGCGCCTGCTCGGTTCGCTCGGAGCATCCGAATGGGTAACAGATCTTGTCTGCGGGGGAATTCTCGCGGGTTTCGGCTCTGTGTGCTCGTTTTTGCCGCAGATAGCCCTGCTGTTCTTCTTTTTGGGTCTGCTCGAGGACTGCGGATATATGGCGCGCGGCGCATTTATTGCGGATTATCCGCTGCGTTTGCTCGGTCTCGGCGGCAAGTCGTTCGTCCCGCTGTTCATGGGCTTCGGCTGCTCTGTGCCTGCGCTGATGAGCACGCGCACTCTGCATGCGGGGCGCGAAAAGAAAATCTGCGCGGCGGTCATACCGTTCATGTCGTGCAGTGCGAAAATGCCCGTCTATGCCATGCTCATCTCGGCGTTCTTCCCAAATGTGCGCTGGGTCGCAGTGATTTTGATCTATTCGCTCGGCATAGCCTGCGCCTGCGTGGGCTCGCTGATACTTAAAAAATGGGTCTTCAAGGGCGACGAGCCGCCGTTTATCTTTGAACTGCCCGAATACCGTATGCCGTCCGTGCGCTCGGCGCTTCGCTATGTGCGCGACAGGCTGCGCGAATTCTTGAAAAAAGCGGGCGCGGTGCTCTTTCCGGCGAGCGTCGTTATCTGGGCGCTCGGTTATTTTGACTTTTCCATGCACTGTGCCGCCGACGCAAAATTCAGTATGCTCGGCAGGATAGGCGGCGCGGTTTCGTTTATATTCTCTCCGCTCGGACTCATCGACTGGCGGTGTTGCGTGGCTCTCATCAGCGGGCTTGTCGCGAGGGAGACAACGGTCAGCACGCTCGGTATTTTAATAGGCTCGGCGCAGAGCGTGAGAGATATAATTTCTCCGCAGGCGGCGTGCGCGTTTATGAGCTTCTCTCTGCTGAGTATGCCGTGCGTTGCGGCGGTCGCGGCTCTTCGGCGCGAGCTGGGGACAAAGAGTGCTTTAAAAGTTTTGATTTTTGAATTTATAACAGCGTGGACAGTGAGCTTTGCGGTGTATCGCATCGCTCTTCTGATATAAAGCAAAGGAAAATGATATGAAAGAAAGCTTTGACATATTGATAGTCGGCGCGGGAGCGTCGGGGCTCGCGGCGGCGATAAGCGCAAAATGCACACTTCCGCGGCTTCGTGTTGCCATGCTCGAGCGGCTGCCCCGTGTCGGCAAGAAGATACTCGCCACGGGAAACGGCAGATGCAATCTGACGAATCTCAACGCCCGGTCGCATGACTACACCAACCGCAAGTTTGTCGATTCGGTGTTCGAAAAATACGACGAACAGCGGGTTCTGCAATTTTTCAAGAGCATCGGGCTTTTGACCTACAGCGACAGCTACGGTAGAGTCTATCCGATGAGCAACACCGCGTCCGGCGTGCTCGACTGCCTGCGCTTTGAGGCGGAACGCCTCGGGGTGAAAAGTATATGCGAGGACAAGTGCGAGGATATAAAGAAAACCGACGGCGGATTTTTGATAAACGGACGGTACAGAGCGCGGGCGGTTATAATCTGCACGGGCGGCTGTGCGTCGCCGTCGCAGGGCTCGGACGGGAGCGGGTATAAGCTCCTCTCATCGCTCGGACATACTGTTACCGAGCTTTACCCCTCGCTTGTCCAGCTGACCTCGCCGGACAAGCAGCTGCGGCAGCTAAAGGGTAAGCGCGTCCACGATGCGGTGATAAGCGCCGCAGGACGAACCTCGCGCGGGGAGCTGCTCTTTACCGACTACGGGCTTTCCGGCATAGCCGCGATGGAGATAAGCG
>DJQG01000160.1:6653-9897 GCA_002438685.1 Ruminococcaceae bacterium UBA6392
TACGATGGGAGAGCGGGAAATAGCGGATTTCCTATCCGGACTCAGCGGGAAATGCGAGGATATGCTTATAGGCATTCTGCCGCGTGCCGTCGGAGCGGCGGTTATAAAGGCGGCGGGTGTTGATTCAAAGTCGGACGCGCAGTCGCTCGGCAGAAATGCACTGCTGAATCTCGCACGCACGGCGAAAAACTTCAAAATAACCTTTGACGGCACTAAAGGCTTTTCAAATGCGCAGGTCACGCGCGGCGGAGTCAATATAAATGAGTTCGACCGCGAAACGCTTGAGTCGAAGAAAGCGCCCGGACTTTTCTGCGCCGGGGAGCTTCTCGATGTTGACGGCGGCTGCGGCGGCTTCAATCTCCAATGGGCATGGGCTTCGGGTCTGCTCGCAGGGGAGAGCGCGGCAAAATCTATTTAACGGAGAAAAAGTATGCTTAAAATAAATCAGATAAAGCTTCCGCTGACTGCGGACGAACACGATCTCAGGCGAGCGGCGGGTAAAGCTCTTCGCCTTGACGAAAACAGAATACGCACACTAAGAGTGACGAAAAAAGCGGTCGATTCGCGCAAAAAGGACAACATTTTCTTTGTGTATAACGTAGAAGTCGATGTTGACGGCGACGAGAACGCGATTCTCAAACGCTGCGGCTCGGGTGTTGAAACTGTAAAGGAGGTTGACTTTACGCCGCCCGAGATAAAGCGCACGAGCGAGCTGCGCCCCGTCATAGTCGGATTCGGTCCCGCAGGTATGTTCTCGGGGCTTGCTCTCGCCAGAGCGGGCGTCAAGCCGCTCATTCTCGAGCGCGGCTCGCATATTGAAGACAGGCAGAAAGATGTTCAGACCTTCTGGCGCGAGCGCAGACTCAATCCCGAATCGAACGTTCAGTTCGGCGAGGGCGGCGCAGGAACTTTTTCGGACGGCAAGCTCACAACGGGCATAAAAGACCCGCTCTGCCGTTTTGTTATAGACGAGCTTGCGAACCACGGCGCGCCCGAGGAGATACGCTGGTCGGCAAAGCCGCATATCGGCACCGACCGCCTTGCCGAGGTTGTCCGCAATATCAGAAAAGAGATAATCTCTCTCGGCGGCGAAATCAGATTCAACTGCAAGATGACAGATATTATAGTCGCGAACGGCTATATCCACGGCGTGAAGACCGAGCATGACGGGCATTTTGAGGATATCGAGACTGATACCGTCCTGCTCTGCACCGGACATTCGGCGCGCGACACCGTGAGGACGCTCTATGCCCACGGAGTCAGGATGATGCAGAAGCCGTTTTCTGTCGGCGCGCGAATAGAGCACCCGCGCGAGTTCATCGACCGTGCGCAGTACGGCGACTTCGCCGGACATCCCGCGCTCGGCGCGGCGGACTATAAGCTTGCCTGCCACCCGGAGCACGGGCGCGGAGCTTATACATTTTGTATGTGCCCCGGCGGCACGGTGGTCAACGCGGCGAGCGAAGAGGGCGGAATAGTCGTCAACGGCATGAGCGAATACGGGCGCGATGCGGAGAACTCGAACAGCGCACTGCTCGTCGGCATCGAGCCGGAGAATTTCGGCAGCGACCATCCGCTCGCGGGAATGGATATGCAGAGGAAAATCGAACATGCGGCGTTTCTTGCGGGCGGCAGCGATTACACCGCCCCGGCGCAGCTTGTCGGCGATTTCCTTGCGGACAGACCATCGACCCGCCTCGGCGCGGTTCATCCGAGCTGCCCGACGGGAGTCGTGATGAGCGATCTGAGAAAGATACTGCCGAAGAAAGTGACGGATACATATGCAGACGCGCTTTTGAAGATGGACAGGATGCTCAAGGGCTTTGCCATGCCCGAAGCCGTGTTCACGGCGCCCGAGACCCGCTCGTCTTCGCCCGTGCGCATTCTGCGCGACGAGATATACCAGTCGAACATACGCGGACTCTACCCCTGCGGCGAGGGTGCGGGATATGCGGGCGGAATAGTGTCCGCCGGAGTTGACGGAGTGCGCTGCGCCTATGCCGTGCTCGCCGACGAAAACGACGAGTGGTAAGACGAGTGGTAAAAAGATTTTACACATCGCGTTTTGTGTGGTATAATGTGTAAAGATTTGCAAGGAGTGGATAATAATGAAAAAATTTCTTTTCTATTTAGTCCAGTTCACCTGGGCGCTGCCGCAGAATCTTGTCGGCGGAATAGGCTTTCTCGCGCTGAGAAAAAAGTATAAGCACGAGCGCTTCAATAACGCTTTTGTTACATATGTCCCGCACGATAATTTCGGCGGCGTGTCGCTCGGAATATTTATATTTATGAATCCCGACCGCCCGGCGGACAGAGTCCACGACACCCGTATGCACGAGTACGGACACACAATCCAGTCGCTTCTGCTCGGTCCCCTCTGGGCTTTTGTGATAGCGATACCTTCATTTATCTGGTGCAACGTCCCCAAATTCGTCAGAATGCGCAAAGAGGACGGTGTATCATATTATAAACTCTACTGCGAAGGCTGGGCGAACATCTGGGGCAGAGCGTGGAGCCGCGAGAACTTCATCAGCGATGAGTTCAAGACGACCGGCTATTACGGCAAGCCGATTGCCCCGATAGATTTCAGCAAGAAAAAGTAAGAGAATCTCAAACGAAACAGGAGACCCTATGGACGGATACGATGCATTTTCCGCAGGCGTTGAGCCGGGCGGACTGCGCAACCGTAATGAAATAAAAGTGCTGATAGCTTTTCTGCTCAAGAACACTGAGCGGGGGCTGTCACGCCGCCAGCTGATGGAGATCATTCAGCGCGAGGGACTGGCAAACTACTTTGAAGCGAGCCAGGCGCTCGAAAGCCTTATTGAGGGCGGGAGCGTTGAAATTGACAAGCGCGATGACGATGAGTTGCTGAGTCTTACCGCGGCGGGAAAGACGGCGGCGAATATCGAGGACGAACTGCCGCGCGCCGTGCGCGACAAGGCACTCGCGACTGCTGAAGAGCTTCTCAAGCAAGAACGCCGCATGAAAGAGACGCCGGTCGAGATAATCCCGCTCGAAAACGGGTGCAATGTCAGATTCACTTTCAACGACCTTATGACGCTGACACTCTATGTCGCGGATATGGAGCAGGCGCAGAGCGTCCGGGATAAAATTCTCGCCGACCCCGAGAGTCTCTATTCGGCGGTCATAGAACAGCTGATGTAAAAGTAAAAAAACAAGACCTGCTTTCTATATAGAGAATAGAAAGCAGGTCTTTTGTGTTGATAATTTATTCGAGATT
>DJQG01000160.1:9910-16321 GCA_002438685.1 Ruminococcaceae bacterium UBA6392
GTAGTCCTCTTTGACAGTCGAGAGAACGACGAGTGTCTTGGTCAGCGAAACGCCGCCCGCGCTTTTTATCTCGTTGAGCAGCGATTCAAGTCCGCCGGTCGATTCGGTGTTGACCTTGAGCAGGAAGTCGAAGTCGCCGGTGATGTAGTGGCACTCGGTTATCTGCTTGTGGGTCTTGACGAATTCGTTGAAATTGTTGTTGTACTTCGGATGCTCCATGCTCACCGAGATGAACGCGGTGATGTCCATGCCGAGTTTCTTGCTNNTCGAGCACGACGGTATACTGCTTGATTATGCCGTTGGCTTCGAGCTTTTTGATGCGCTCGATAACGGCCGAGACGGACATGTTGACCTGCGAGCCGATTACCGAAGCGTTTTCTCTTGCGTTTTTCTTGAGACATTCGATTATCTTAACATCTATCTTGTCCAAGATATCATCCCCTGTGCCGCGGTCTGCGCCGCGTGAATTTTCTCTATTTTAACACCGCTGTCGCTAAAAAGTAAAGTTTTTTCTGGAATTTCTGAACTTTTTATCTTTTGGTGCTTTTACGGCACAGTAAACCGAAATTTTTATCAAATCCGTGAATGCCGCCTTCGCATTGCGCGTCATATTAAATCGGTGTGTTGCGTTATCCGGTGAAAATATAAAGGTCATAATCCGCGTTGTCAGCCGTGAATTATGACCTCTGTTTATTTTGCTTTTGGTCTGCGCCGAACGCGACGGAATTCATTAGGCGGTTTTTTCGCCGGGCGCTTTTATCTCGCTGAGGTGCTCGTCCGCGCAGCGGCGACCCTCTTCGTAGAGCTTTTCGAGGGCGGCGGGCTCACGGGTCAGCGTGTTCACGCCGTAGCAGTCTTGCGGGGCTAAGATAATCACCTTTCCCAGCTCCCGAAGCTTTATCGCCTCTTCAAGCTGGCGGTTGTATACCTCGTGCCTTACGGCGAGGCGGTCGAAGACTTTCGGATATTTTTTCAGCGCGGCTTTGATTATCGGCATATGCTTCTGCGGCGACTTTCGAAAGTCAACGGGCTTCGAGATGACAACTATAACTTTGTCGCAGCCCATGTCAAACGCCTTCTGAAAGGGAATGGGGTCGGAGATTCCGCCGTCGAAGCAGTCCTTGCCGTCGATAACTACCGGTTTGCACACCGCGGGCAGGCAGCATGAGGCTTTTATGACCGTCAGGTCGTCGCGCTTTATGCTGCTTTTGGGGAAGTATATCGGCTCTCCGGTCTCGCCGTCGGTGACTACGGTTATGAAATCCGTGGGGTTCGCTGTAAAAGCGTCGTAGTTCAGCGGATCCTCGCCGTCGGAGTTTGAAATGGTGGAGTAAATATAATCAAGCCCGATATATGAGCCGCTGTGTATGAAATTGTCGAAGCTCATATATTGCTTGCGCCGGGCGTAGTTTACATAAAAACGCTTGACGCGGTCATGGTGCCCGGCGGCATAAGAGATGAGATTCGCACTGCCCGCCGAGACGCCTATGCACAGGTCGAAGTTTATTTCCTCTTCAATAAAGCGATCATAAATGCCCGCAGAAAAAACTCCGCGCATTCCGCCGCCTGCGTCAACAATTCCTGTCATTCTCTTCCTCCGTAAACGCATTGAAAATCTTGAGTATTATAACACACGCGCCGGCATAAGTCAAAACCGGCACGGGATATTATCGGCGGATTTTCGGCTGAATATGCACCGATTTTTGCTTATATATACCTTTTAAAAAGCAAATTTGCCGGATGTAAAGACGGATGCGGGAGAATGTTGCAAAAAGTTTGAATTTACCCCGAAAAAAGCCGTATCTCCTCTTGACAAAATGTGGTTAGCAGTGTAAAATGTAAAACTGCACAATTATAATGGAGCGTTGTGTGCCCGGCCTTTTAGGCTAAGGGCTTGTTACAGCTTTCCCGAAACGCGGAAAACCGCTTCATTATTGCATTTCAACGCTCTTCAAAAGAGCTTGCGCGAGCCGTCAATTGACAAAAGTGTATAGCCCCGAAAAAATGGGATATCTGCTTCTGTCAATTGATGGTGATAACACGAAACGGATGAAAAAAGAACGGAGTGAATTGGCCTATGCTGAATGTTAAGCCCGTCAAAAAAGGAACGACCACGCGCATGAGCTTCGGCAAGATCGAAGAAGTCATGGAGATGCCCAATCTCATCGAGGTTCAGAAGAACTCGTACAAATGGTTTCTCGACACCGGACTCAAGGAGGTGTTCCGCGACATAGCGGAAATCACCGACTACACCGGCAACTGGGTGCTGACCTTTATAGACTATCGCATTGACGAGAAGACTAAACACACCGTGCAGGAGTGCAAGGAGCGCGACGCTACCTATGCAGCCCCCATGCGCGTCACTGTGCGTCTGCTCAACAAGGAGACGGGTGCAATAAAGGAGTCCGAGGTCTTTATGGGTGAGTTCCCCATCATGACCGACAGCGGCACCTTTGTTATCAACGGCGCAGAGAGAGTCATCGTCTCCCAGCTTGTCCGTTCGCCGGGCGTATATTTCGATATGACCCACGACAAGACCGGTATCGAGCTGTTCTCAAGCACAATCAACCCCAACCGCGGCGCATGGCTTGAGTATGAGACGGACATAAACGACGTCTATTATGTAAGAATAGACAAGAACAGAAAGATATTCATCACCACTTTCATCAGAGCACTCGGACTCGGTACGGACGATGAGATCCGCGAGTTCTTCGGCAACGATGAAAGAATCGAAGCCACCATCGAGAGAGACGAGACGAAGAATCAGGGCGAAGCGCTCATGGAGGTCTTCAAGCGTCTGCGTCCCGGCGAGCCCGTGACCCTTGAGTCCGCCCAGCAGCTGCTCGACAATCTCTTCTTCGATCCGCGCAGATACGATATCTCGCGCGTCGGCAGATACAAATATAATAAGAAGCTTGCTATTGCCGCCCGCCTTGCAGGCTGCAAGCTTGCCGAGCCCGTTATCGCTCCGCTGACCGGCGAGATTCTTGCCGAGGCAGGCGAGGTCGTTACCAAGGCGAAGGCTAAAGAGATCGAGCGCGCAGGCGTTATGGTCGCCGTCGCCGATGTCGAGGGCAAGAAGGTCAAAATTATCTCCAACGGCATGGTCGATCCCATGGACTATGTGCCCGAGGGCGTGACCAAGGAAGAGCTTCTTGAAGCCGGCATCAACGAAAAGGTTCGTTTCCAGATAATCACCGAGATAGTCGACGAGTGCGGCGACGACAAAGAGGCTCTTCTCGAGCAGCTCAGACTTCGCCACGACGACCTTATCCCGAACCACATCATAATCGACGATATCTTCTCTTCGATAAACTATATCAACTGCCTTGCGAATAAGATAGGCACCACGGATGACATCGACCACCTCGGCAACAGACGTATCCGCTGCGTGGGCGAGTTGCTCCAGAATCAGTTCAGAATCGGTCTGTCGAGAATGGAAAGGGTTGTCCGCGAGAGAATGACCCTCCAGGCTCAGGAGAAGGAGGAGAACATCACTCCTCAGGCTCTTATCAACATCCGCCCTGTCATGATGGCGATAAAGGAGTTCTTCGGTTCTTCCCCGCTGTCACAGTTCATGGATCAGATCAACCCCCTTGCGGAGCTGACTCATAAGCGCCGTCTTTCCGCCCTCGGTCCCGGCGGTCTTTCGAGAGACCGTGCAGGATTCGAAGTCCGAGACGTTCACTACTCGCATTACGGCAGAATGTGCCCCATCGAGACTCCCGAAGGTTCCAACGTCGGACTTATCTCCTACCTTGCAACTTTCGCGCGCATAAATGAATACGGATTCATCGAGGCTCCGTTCAGAAAGGTCGACAAGACCACCGGACGCGTCACAGACGAAGTTGAGTATATGACAGCCGATGTCGAGGACGATTACATTGTCGCCCAGGCGAACGAGCCGCTCGATGAGAACGGAATGTTCGTCCACGAGAGAGTCAACGCAAGACACAGGGACGGCTTCCTTGAAATTGACCGCATGAAGGTCGATTACATGGACGTCTCCCCGAAGATGGTCGTCTCCGTCGCAACTTCGATGATTCCGTTCCTTGAGAACGACGACGCAAACCGAGCCCTCATGGGATCGAACATGCAGAAGCAGGCGGTTCCGCTGCTCAAGACCGAGAGCCCGATTGTCGGCACAGGTATGGAATATAAAGCGGCTGTCGACTCCGGCGTTGTCGTGCTTGCAAAGCACTCTGGACGCGTCACAAAGGTCGACGCCGAGCAGATTGAGATTCTCAGCGACGAGAACATTCTCGACCATTACGATATAATCAAGTTCATGCGCTCCAACCAGGGCACATGCGTCAACCAGCGCCCGATAGTCACCCTCAACCAGCGCGTTGAAAAGGGCGACGTCATAGCCGACGGTCCCGCAACGGATCACGGTGAGATATCCCTCGGCAAGAACGCCCTCGTCGGCTTCATGACCTGGGAAGGCTACAACTACGAGGACGCGGTTCTCATCAACGAAAAGATGGTTCGCAACGATGTCTACACCTCGATCCACATCGAGAAGCACGAGATCGAAGCGAGAGATACAAAGCTCGGACCCGAGGAGATCACAAGGGATATCCCGAACGTCTCCGATGATCTTCTGAGCAACCTTGACGAGCGCGGCATAATTCGCGTCGGCGCCGAAGTTCACTCCGGCGACATCCTTGTCGGTAAGGTAACGCCCAAGGGCGAGACCGAGCTTACAGCAGAAGAGAGATTGCTCCGCGCCATATTCGGCGAGAAGGCGAAAGAGGTCAGAGATACCTCTCTCAAGGTTTCCCACGGCGAATACGGTATCGTCGTCAAGGTCGAAGAGTTCACCCGCGAAAACAGCGATGAGCTCGCACCCGGCGTAAACAAGGTCGTCCGTTGCTATATCGCCCAGAAGCGTAAGCTTTCCGTCGGCGATAAGATGGCAGGTCGCCACGGTAACAAGGGTGTTGTTTCAAGAATACTTTCTCAGGAGGATATGCCCTTCCTTCCGGACGGCACGCCGCTCGATATCGTGCTCAACCCCCTGGGCGTTCCCTCCCGAATGAATATCGGTCAGGTGCTCGAAGTGCATCTCGGCTTCGCCGCGAGGCATCTGGGCTACAAGGTCGAGACTCCCGTCTTCGACGGCGCGCACGAGGATGATATCCGCGAAGCGCTCAAGCAGGCAGGACTCAGAGAGGACGGCAAGACGATACTCTACGACGGACGTACCGGCAGACAGTTCGATAACCCCGTCACCGTCGGCGTCATGTATTACCTCAAGCTGTTCCACCTTGTTGACGATAAGATTCACGCACGTTCCACCGGTCCGTACTCGCTCGTTACGCAGCAGCCCCTCGGCGGTAAAGCCCAGTTCGGCGGTCAGCGTTTCGGTGAGATGGAAGTTTGGGCTCTCGAGGCTTACGGCGCTGCCTACACACTCCAGGAAATTTTGACAGTCAAGTCCGACGATGTTGTCGGCCGTGTCAAGACCTACGAGGCGATAGTCAAGGGCAACAACGTTCCCAAGCCCGGCATTCCCGAGTCGTTCAAGGTTCTCGTCAAAGAGCTTCAGTCCCTCTGCCTTGATGTCAGCGTTCTTGATGCGGACGGCGAAGAGATAGACCTCAAGCAGACCGACGAGGAACTTGGATTTGCACCTTCAGACGATAAGGCATTCTCCTCCGTCAACGACGCCGGTACTGCAGGCGGCTACGGCACGGAAAACGAAGAGGGCGATATCTTCAATGTCGGCTCCGACGAGGACGACGATGACAGCGCCGATTTCGCAGACGATGCCGAGGGCGAAGATGACTACTATGACGGCGACATCTTCTCCGACAGCGAAGGCGAGCTTGACGACTACGACGACTGAGAACAGTCACCTTAAAAATATATTTTAAAAAGGGGCAGTCAACGGATGGAAAACAATACCTTTGAATCCATAAAAATAGGTCTTGCATCTCCCGATAAGATCAGAAGCTGGTCTTACGGCGAGGTCAAGAAGCCCGAAACCATCAATTACCGCACACTCAAGCCCGAAAAGGACGGACTGTTCTGCGAAAGGATATTCGGACCCCAGAAGGACTGGGAGTGCCACTGCGGCAAATATAAAAGAATCCGCTACAAGGGCAAGATATGCGAACGCTGCGGCGTTGAGATAACCCGCTCCAAGGTTCGCCGCGAGAGAATGGGTCACATCGAGCTTGCAGCTCCCGTTTCCCACATCTGGTATTTCAAGGGAATACCCTCGAGAATGGGTCTTATCCTCGATATATCGCCGCGCAACCTTGAGAAAGTTCTCTACTTTGCGATGCATATCGTTATCGATCCCGGCACAACTGATCTTAAAAAGTATCAGGTTCTCGACGAGAAGGATTACGACGAGTACCGCCTGATGTATGAGGACGATTTCAGGGCAGGCATGGGCGCCGA
>DJQG01000160.1:16396-16886 GCA_002438685.1 Ruminococcaceae bacterium UBA6392
GAGGAGATAGAGAACGCAAGCGGTCAGAAGAAGGCGAAGGCTCTCAAGCGCCTTGAAGTTGTCGAGGCGTTCAGACAGAGCGGCAACAGACCCGAGTGGATGATCCTCGACGTGCTTCCGGTTATCCCGCCGGAGCTTCGTCCCATGGTTCAGCTCGAGGGCGGACGCTTTGCAACGAGCGACCTCAACGATCTTTACCGCCGCGTTATTAACAGAAACAACCGTCTGCGCAAGCTCCTCGAGCTCGGCGCACCCGAGATAATAGTCCGCAACGAGAAGCGTATGCTCCAGGAAGCTGTCGATGCCCTTATCGACAACGGCCGCCGCGGCAGACCCGTAACCGGTCCGAACAACAGAGCGCTCAAGTCGCTCTCCGATATGCTTAAAGGTAAGCAGGGACGTTTCAGACAGAACCTGCTCGGTAAGCGTGTTGACTATTCCGGACGTTCGGTTATCGTCGTCGGTCCCGAGCTGAAGATCTATCAGTGCG
>DJQG01000129.1:0-265 GCA_002438685.1 Ruminococcaceae bacterium UBA6392
CAGGTCGTTGCAGGGCGTAGCGATGCCGTGCTCGCGGCCGAGGCGGCAGACAGCGCCGGTGATGATGCGGATCTCGGTCTCGCGGTGATGCGTGACGTCCTGCACCATGGAGCTGATGGTCTCGTCGGTCATACGGGAGACCTCGTAGGCGTGCGCCAGCTCGGCGTCATGGTCGAGCGTGCAGCCGCAGGCGTTCGCCACGACGATGGCCTCTTCGACCAGCATGCGGGCCGCTTCATGGGCGTACTGGTTGCCATCGACAAAG
>DJQG01000129.1:296-520 GCA_002438685.1 Ruminococcaceae bacterium UBA6392
TCGAGCAGGGCGCTCATGCCGTTGATGGCGACGTTCGCCAGCAGCTTGTGCCAGATGGCGTTCATCACGTTCTCGTGGACCTGGACCTCAAGGCCGGCCTCGCGCAGAGCGTTGGCCATTTCCTCGACCTTCGCCATGGGAGCCTTCAGGGAGCCCATGTTCGTCACGCCGGTGCCGGTGTGCTTGACATGGCCGGGCGCCACGGGTGTGGAGCCAAACGCGGT
>DJQG01000129.1:564-1022 GCA_002438685.1 Ruminococcaceae bacterium UBA6392
TCGGGCACGACCTTGGCGATCTCATCGTAGTTGCCGAGGCCGTTCTGCAGGCAGAGGATCATGGTGTGCTTGTCGATCATCGGCAGCGCGTTGCGCACAGCCGCTTCCAGATACTGATAGTGGACGAACACGATCAGAAGATCCACAACGCCGATCTCCTTGGGGTCGGTCGTCGCCATGGCNNGGATGGAAGGCAACGGTCTCGCCGGTGCCCGTGCCGGGTACGCACTCGTCAAGAAGGATGCCGTGCTCCTTGATGGCCTCGATGACCGGAGCATAGGTATCCAGCACGCAGACCTCATGCTTACGGGACAGATAGCTTGCATAGCAGCTGCCGATCGCGCCGCAGCCGACAAATCCGATTTTCATGGTAATAGCCTCCTGTATCAGATAATTCTATGATAAATGTTGCTGTTTGACAGGTTTTCTCAGCCCTTGACAAGGTTCTCGGCGATCGC
>DJQG01000129.1:1172-1569 GCA_002438685.1 Ruminococcaceae bacterium UBA6392
TGCCCATCTCGGCGGCGACCTCGCACACGGCGGAGCCGAGGCCGTTGATGATGTTGTGGTCCTCGACCGTGATGATCTTGCCGACCTCGTTGATCGCGGCGGTCACAGCCTCCACGTCGAGCGGCTTGATGGTGTGCATGTCGAGCACACGGGCGGAAATGCCCTTGCCCTCGAGCACCTTGGCGGCCTCGACAGCGAGGCGGACGGTATCGCCGTTGGCGATGAGGACGACGTCCTTGCCGTCCTGGATCTGGTGGGCCTTGCCGATGGTGAACTCCACATCCTCGTCGTAGATCTGGGGGATGGCGTCACGGGTGAAGCGCAGGTACACGGGGCCGTAGACCTCAGCAGCCTGACGGACGAGCTTGCGGGCGGAGTTGTAGTCCGCGGGCATGAT
>DJQG01000129.1:1631-11209 GCA_002438685.1 Ruminococcaceae bacterium UBA6392
GCGCCGTCGTTGGCGGGGGTCACGCCGCCGTGGGAGCAGGCGATCTTCACATTCAGGTTGGGGTAGCAGATCTCCTGGCGGATCATTTCGCACATGCGGAGGGAGCCGAACACGGCATAGGTGACGACAAACGGGATCTTGCCGCAGGTGGCAAGGCCCGCGGCGACGCCTGCGCCGTTCTGCTCGGCGATGCCGACGTTGATGTACTGCTCGGGCAGCTCCTTGCGGAACTCGCCGGTCTTGCAGCTCTTGCCGATATCAATATCAACGACCAGAATGTCGGGATTTTCCTTGCCGAGCGCGACGATCTCCTTGCCGAAGCCCTCGCGGGTGGCGATCATTTTTTTCTCACTCATTGCTCTTCCCTCCTCGCTTAATCGATCAGCTGGGCCTTGAGCTCAGCCATGGCCTGTGCGTACTGCTCATCATTGGGGGCGACGCCGTGCCAGCCGCACTGGTTCTCCATGAAGGAAACGCCCTTGCCCTTGACACTCTTGGCGATTATTGCGGTGGGCTTGCCCTTGAATTCGATAGCCGCGTTGAATGCCGCATCCATCTCATCGAAGCTGTCCGCATATATCTCAAGAACATTCCAGCCGAAAGCCTTGAACTTCTCGGCTATCGGATAAGGCGAATTGACCTCTGCGATCGTTCCGTCTATCTGAAGGTTGTTGTTGTCGACAACTGCAACGAGATTATCAAGTCCCTTGGCGCAGGCATACATCGCAGCCTCCCAGACCTGACCCTCCTGAATTTCGCCGTCGCCGAGGATAGCATAAACTCTAAAGTTTTTGCCCGAAAGCTTTGCACCCAGTGCCATACCGACAGCCACGGATATTCCCTGACCGAGCGAACCTGTGCTTGCGTCAACGCCGGGAACGGTTCTCATGTTCGGGTGACCCTGGAGTCTCGAATCGCTCTTCCTGAGAGTCTTGAGTTCTTCAACAGGGAAATATCCTCTGTGAGCGAGCACGGAATAATAAGCAGGCGCGGCATGACCTTTTGACATAACGAGCCTGTCCCTGTCTTCCCACTGCGGATTCTTGGGGTCGATGTTGAGCCGATGAAAATAGAGGTAAGTGAGGATATCGGCTATCGAAAGCGAGCCGCCCGGATGACCGGACTTTGCGTTGTAAATGCCCTCAATTGCGCCCATTCTTACCTTACAAGCTTTGATCTTCAACTGTTTGCTGACAATTGTGTCCACAACAGCCACCTCCTGTAATACCGTATTTATTGGCAATTATTTTCAATATATTCAAGAAAATCGGCAACGGCACCGTGATTGCAGTGACATGCAACAAATGTTGCAGCGTCTTTCATCGCCTGCGGAGCCTGCCCGCAGACCGCCGGAACGCCGACACTCTTTATCATATCATAGTCGTTGAAATAGTCTCCGATAGCGCCCGTATGCTCATGCGGAATACCGAGCATATCGGCTATTTCAAGCACCGCAGTGCCCTTGTTTGTGCCTTCGAGAAGCATCTCATAGCTCGCTACCGAGGACGACATATATGTAACGCCCGAATGGTCTATCGAATTAAGATACTTCACCATTCGCGAAACCATCGGCGGAAGCCCCATAAATATGACCTTGCCCCAATTGCTCTTCGGGACATCTTCGAATTTTCTGAAGCTCTGGTGCGGTATTCCGTCCGCCAGCGACATCGCGCCGCTGAAAACTCCGGGATTCAGAATAAATATCTCTCTATCGGTGCATATCTCTATCTGGATCAGCGGAAAGCGCTCATTCACTCGTCTTACTATATCTATGCCGCGTTCGTCAATTGAATGAAACGAAAGCATCTTTTCATGCTCATAGTCATAGATTCCAGCGCCGTTTAAGATAACTGCAGGCGTGGATTTTATCGGCAAGCGCTCATAATGCTTTCTGAGCGAAGATATATTTCTTCCGGAAGCAAGAGTAAAATTGCCTCCGAGATCTTCAACAAAATGTGTAATGGCTTTGAGATTCCGTTCGGGCAGCATTCTGAGTTTTGTATTCAAAGTGCCGTCAACATCGGAAACTATCAGCCAATCGGAAAAATCTGTTTTCATATCTCTCACTTTCTGATTTTTCTTAAAAAGTTCTCGAAATATTCAGGCAGCTCAGACGAAAGCTCAATTCTCTCCCCCGTCACGGGATGATCAAAACCGAGAAGCCTTGCGTGCAGGCATTGACCGCCGAGCTCCGTTATGACATTTTTCGGACCGTAGACTGCATCGCCTGCTACCGGATGACCTATATATGCCATATGGACTCTTATCTGATGAGTCCGTCCAGTTTCGAGGCGCAGCCTTACAAAAGAAAACTTTTCAAATTCTTCTACTGTGTAATAATGTGTAACCGCAGGACGGGAATTTTTGTCCGTCACTGCCATTTTCTTTCTGTCGTTAGAGTTTCTGCCTATCGGTGCGTCTATTATACCCTCGGGCTCACGCAATTTTCCGTAGACAACCGCCGCATATTCGCGCGTCAGGCTGTGTTCTTTTATCTGATGTGCAAGCGACGCATGAGCCATGTCATTTTTGGCAACAAGCAGAAGACCGCTTGTATCCTTGTCTATCCTGTGGACTATGCCCGGGCGCAAAACGCCGTTTATCCCCGAAAGACTGCTTCCGCAATGATATAAAAGCGCGTTGACGAGCGTTCCGCTTCTGTTGCCGGGCGCGGGATGGACAACCATTCCCTTAGGTTTGTTGACAACGAGCATACAGTCGTCTTCATATCTTATATCGAGCGGAATATTTTCCGGCTGCGCCGTATCGTCCTGAGCAGGCTCGATGTAAACAGACACTTCATCGTCCGCTTTCGGCTTGAAGCTCTTGCCGACAATTTTGCCGTTTACGGTTATGCAGCCGTTTTCAGCCATATGCTGGATACGCGAACGGGAAAGATCGGGAAAAGCATCGGCGACCGTGCGGTCTATACGCTGATTGGCTGTTTCGGAATCAACCGAGAAGCTCAGCGAATAACCGCCCGGCAAAAGCTCAGACATTTTTTTCATCTCCGCCGTTTTCGGCTTTCTTGTCGTCATCGGACAGATATTTCTTGTTTTCTCTTATCAAGTCATATACCGTCTTGATAATAAGCAATGCTGCTCCGACGGTAACGCAGCAATCGGCAAAGTTAAAAACCGCAAAGTTGACAAAGGTAGGCTCGATATAATCGACAACAAAGCCTCTCGCTACGCGGTCAATGAAGTTGCCTGCTCCGCCGGCTATCACAACAGCGACGCACCAGTAAATAAAGCCCGGCTTTATTTTTTTAGTCATGAGCAGGAAAATGAACATGACTATAACAACAGCTGTGAAAATTGTCAGGAAAACCGTCTGATTCTGCATTGAGCTGAACGCCGCACCTGTGTTTTCGACATAGCGTATACGGATAAGACCGAAAAGAATATCCATGCTGCCGCCTGCCGCAAAGCGATTGACGACAGCAACTTTTATGACCTGGTCAATCGCCACAAGTGCAGCAATCACCAAAAGAGTTATTGCTTGAATCATAAAAACCTCAAAACTTATTTTTTGAAAAAGCCTCTGAAACGTGAGTGGCGGATATGACCGTCATCGTCATCATCGTCGTCGTTTAAAAAATCGTCAACATTGACAGGCGCATCCAAATCATCATCCGTGTCGGCGTCTTCAAATTCATCGGGAGTAATATGATGCTTGATATCGCGAACATTTATCACAAAACCATTCGCAGACGAATCATCATCCGATTCGTCGGAATCGGGTACTGTGTCTTCTGCCGCAGACATCGGGTCATATGTATCTTCTGCTCCGAAAGACTGCTTGAGTATATCATTTGCCACTATCTCATCGGGAGCCGCCGTTTCTTCGCTGAATTCGGATTCACCGGCAAATGCGGTAATCAATTCGTCGGGAGCGGAATCTTTTGCATCAGATTCAACGTTCTCCGCCGGAGCTTCATCTTTTTCAGACTCTTCGGGCTCAGCGTCTTCGGATTTTTCAGGTTTCTCGATGACAACATCATTATCCGAACTCGCATCATCTTCAACCTGAGCCGAATTTCCGGAAATATACTCATCGGTATTTATTGTCGGAACCGTCGGCATCTCCTGCTTCTGAGGAAGCGAAGAAATAAGCTCAATATGCTTTTGATAGGCGTCGAGAATAAAATTGCGGAATGCGGAAACTTCGCCTTCAAGCTTTTCAAGTGTAGCGGAATTCACACGTATATCGGCATTTATTCTGTCGAGCTCAAGCTGCGCATTCTTCTTGGCGCTTTCAATTATCTCGTTAGCCTTTGTCTCGGCATTGCTTATCATAGCGGAAGCGGTACGCTCCGCGGAAGTTATACGCTCGGTGGCGTTACGGTTCGATTCCTCTGTAAGCTGAGAAGCCTTTACGGACGCAGCGGTCTCGAGAACATCGGCTCTGTTCTGTGCCGACGCGATCAGCTCCTGCGCTTTCTTTTCAGCTGAATCAAGCTGCTCCTGCGCGCTCTGCTGAGATTCGCGCTGAATTTTATCCGCCATACGCTCGGCAGTAAGCAAGGCGCGTCTGATATTATCCTCGTCCTTCTTATACTGAGAGACTCTCTCGGCAAGAAGGCTTATTTTTTTCACAAGGTCTCCGTTCTCTCTGAACACCTGCTCATAAGACGCGGCGACTTCGCTTAGAAACGAATCAACGTCGCCGGCTTCATAAGTCCCGCGACCCGCAGAAATAAAACGATGCGATCTGATCTGTTCAGGTTTAAGCATTATCTACACCTCTTAAATGGGAAATAAATATCAATCAAAATAGCCTTCGCTCATGCTCTCGATGTCTTCGAGCACATCACCTGAAAGCGGGACGCTGTCGGGGGTGATGATATAAGCCTTGCCGGCAACTTTTTTGATATCTCCGGAATTTGCATATGCAACGCCGGAAAGGAAGTCGATAATGCGTCTTGAATCGTCCGCAGGACAGGTCTCAAGATTAAGAATAACTATTCTCTTCTCGTTGAGTACATCTGCAACACTCTGAACGTCAAGATATCTGTCAAGCTTCTTGAGCACAACAGGAGTGCGGCTCGAAGAACGCAGATCAACTATATTGGGCGTCGAAGAGATCGACGACGTTCTCGAAGAAGCACTGAAATCACTGAATGACTTAGAAGACTCTGTGCTGTCGGACGAATAAGTGTCGTCCGCCGAATCGTCGTAAACGTTTTCGATATCCTCGTCGATAGTGTCCTCGTCAGAATTGTCAATGAAGTTTTTCACCTTGTCAAAGATTCCCATGATATTTTCCTCCCGTATTTATAAAGAAATCAATATTGCCTGTCTCCGAATATCGCCGAGCCTATACGCACAAGCGTTGAGCCCGCCGCTATTGCCTCTTTGAAATCACCGGACATACCCATAGACAGAATGTCCATATCTATATTATCCATTTTTTTGGCACCGATGTCAATAAACAGTTTGTGCATATTATCAAAAACACACTGATTTTTCGCAGAATCTTTAAAATTCGGTGCCACAGTCATCATACCTTTGACTTTGACAAACCGGAGTTCCGCTATTTTCCCGAGCTGGTCTGCAACTTCGTCTGCGGAATATCCAAATTTATTTTCGTCCTCGCCGATGTTGACCTCGAGCAATATATCGGTCGTTATCCCCTGCTCGCCCGAGCGGCGGCTTATCTGCTGAGCGGTCTCGAACGAATCAACGCTCTGGATCATGTCGACCTGACCGACTATCTTTTTTATCTTATTGCTCTGCAGATGGCCGATAAGATGAAGCTTGCAGTGCTCAAGATTGAGCGCAGGACGCTTGAGCAGGACTTCCTGTACCTTGTTTTCGCCGATGAGATCGACTCCGCAGGCAATAGCGTGATTTATAAGCTCGACAGAAACAGTCTTTGTCACCGCCATAAGCTTTACTTTCTGCGGGTCTCTGCCGCTCTTAAAAGCGGTTTCGGCTATCTCGTCGCGAACCTTTTTCAGGTTGTCCTCAAGGAGCCCCAGACGCGCATCAGTAACTGATAAGTTTTCCATCTTTAAGATCCTTTCCTTCCAATATTACCGCATCGTAAATTTTCAGATACGGCACTTTATTTTCGTCGTATGTATCCTCTTTTATCATCTTTGAGACTACATAATCATCGCCTGTATATATTATGTCAAGCTTCTTGAAGCGGACGATATTGCCGGTAAGCACATATACGCCCTGAACTCCTTTGACAACTCTGACTGCGGACTTGTTTATTCTTATTCCGTCGGTCTCGTTTATCACTATCTCGACATCTTCCGTTCTCAGACGTGCTATGTCCGAATCCATTATCTTTGATGAAAGAATCAGAACGGTCTCATCGGTGTTTATCGAGCCTCTGTAATAAACTGTGGCGTTTATGCCGTCACGCGACATATTGTCGCATCTTAATGTTACGCTGTCTCCATCGTTGAGCTTCGTAGCGTCGGACTTGTTGACTATGCCGACAAAGTACCATGTATATCCGCGGATAAGCTTGCCCTTTGTATTAGCGGACACGGCGGAGGGAGAAGCGGACAGCGCTGCCTTTATCTTATCGCTGCTGAGATTTTTGATATCCGAAAAGCTCATCGTATTCTCATATCCGTCTGCAGACGAGACATAATAGCCGGTATCGTCAGCCTTGAGGTAATCGACAGTTCCGACTTTTGCCGAGAGAGAAGCTATTTCAGATTTGAGCGAGGCTATCTTCTCTGAAAAATCTATATTGCCGTTTATCAGTATCTGCTTTGCGGTCATCTTGTCGCTGAAGTTTTCCGCACTGCCCTCGAGCGCCGAGATTTTATCCGACCGCACATCATCGAGCATTTCGTAAAAATATGAATCCGCCTGAAGATTTATCTTTGAGATATCAAGCTCTGTAAGATTCTGTTGATTGTTTAAGTTTTCGTACCGCTCAAGCTCGTTTTTGAGATTTTCGAGGTCGACATATGCGGAAGCCGAATCGGCTTTGCCGAACTGCGCCGCAATAGCCTGTCCGCCTGCAACGCGTTCGCCGTCCTGCAAGAGAGGAACATAGGTCAACGAAGAGGAGCCGTTTATAAGCGATTCATCGCGCACGGCAAACATCTTTACCGTTATGCTGTTGCGATATGTTGTAGCGGCAGCAGGTTGGGTTTTCACATTTGAAGAGTTGAAGTTGCCTATCTCGTAGCATAACACTACCACGGCCAGAAGCGCAGCAACGGCAGCGACTATTTTTCTTACGCCTTTTTTGCTCACTTTAACTTTCTTCATTCTGCGATCCCCCTCTCTATTATTTCAACCGCCGTCTTGAGCAGTTCTTCATACGACATCTCGTCTATATACAGATGAGTTATTCTCTCGTCGCGCCTGAACCATGTCAGCTGGCGTTTGGCGTAACGGCGCGTGGAGCGTTTGAGATTGTCTATTGAATCATCGAGTGATATTTCTCCGCTGAAATAGGACTGCAGCTCTTTATAGCCGATAGCCTGTCCTGATGTTTTGCCGAGTTCGCCTGAGAGAAAGCGTCTCGCCTCTTCGATAAGACCGTTTTCGATCATTATATCAACTCGGCGGTCGATTCTGTCATATAAAAACTGTCTGTCGCGCACATCGAGACATATCGCCGTGCAGTCATATTTAGACTCAACAAGCCTTGACCTGCGCTGCTGTTCGCTCATTGTAACTCCGGTCTTATAATAGACCTCGAGCGCTCTTATAATCCGTCCGCGATTGTTGAGATGAAGCTGCGCGGCGGTTTCAGGGTCAATAGCCGCGAGTTCCTCGTGAAGTTTTTCAATGCCTTCGCTCTCCGCGCGGCACTCAAGCTCACTGCGTATTGAAGCATCATCGTCCTCGTCAGCAAATGAAATATTGTCTACGAGTGAAGAATAGTAGAGTCCGGTTCCGCCGACGAGCACGGGCAGCTTTCCCCTGCCTGATATATCGTCTATACACTTTCCCGCTTCTGCGCAGTATGCAGCGACGCTGTACTTTTCGCCGGGCTCAAGAAAATCGAGCATATGGTGCGGTATCCCGCACATCTCCTGAACCGTAGGTTTGGCTGTGGCGATATCCATATATTTATATATCTGCATCGAATCGCAGGAAACAGCCTCGCCGTTGAGCGCACGGCAGATATCTACCGCGAGCTTTGTCTTGCCCGACGCTGTTGGACCGACGACAGCGGCTATTTTTATTTTCTTACGCTCGTCCAAAGTTCTTCTCCAATTCACGCCTGGTTATCTCAATCATGACGGGTCTGCCGTGCGGGCAATACCTTATCTCCGGACTCGCGAACAGGCGCTTTATAAACAGCTCCCGTTCGTATTCGGTGGTGTACATTCCGCCTTTTATTGCCGCCTTGCACGCCATGAGGCTGAACAGCCACTCTTTCTTTTCGGATATAAGCTTCTGCCTGTTTTCGACAAGATATCCGGCGAGCTCTGCGACAATATCGGGGACTTCATCAGCGGATATCTCCATTGGGCATTCGCGGACTATAACAACGGAATATCCGAAATCTTCAACCGCAAATCCCGCCTGCATGAGCATATCAAGATTATCGAGCACCGCAGAATATTCCTCTTTGCTGAGCGTTACGGTTATAGGAGTCAAAAGCATCTGAGTGGAACGTTTGGTGTCGTTTTTGACGAGCTCGTTGAACAGCATTCTCTCATGCGCCGCGTGCTTGTCAACAAGGAAGATGCTCTCCTCCTGCTGAACAATTATATATGTTCTGAATGCCTCGCCGATAACAATTACGGGAGGTTCTTCGGGTTTATCTTCAATTTTATCTTCAGCCACTGTATCAACAGTCTGAATTTTCTCTTCTGCTTTTTCTTCCTGAGCCTCAGCAGGTTTAGCTATAGGTTTGGGTTCAATGCGCACTTCCGGCTCAATGACAGCCGTCTCCTCTTTCTTCGCCCTCTGCGCATCGAGAAAATGCTGAATGGTCGATGGTTCTGTATCCGCCGTTTCCGGCTTTTTATCGGGGCTTGCGACAGATACAATATCCTCGCGATCCTCGCGCGGCGCTGGTGCGTACTGCCGCGGATAGCTGTATTCCGGCGTTACCGACTGATGTGCCGAACGGTATTCGGAAGACGACATACGGTTCCAGAAATCGGGCTGCTTTTCCGGCAGTCTCATCTGCTCAGTCTTTGGACGAGCAGGCTCGAAGAGCTCCGCCTGCGGTGTCCTCGGAATAGCCACTTTCGGTGCTTCATCTCTGCGTTCAAGTGCATTTTTTGCGGCATAATATACCGCGCTGAAAACAGTGCGCTCGTTTGCAAAGCGGACTTCCGTCTTTGCGGGATGGACATTTACATCCACAAGCCCGGGGGATGTTGTTATATTGAGCACGCAGTACGGAAACTTACCGACCATTATCGAATTCTTATATGCTTCGCTCAGCGCCGCAGAAGCCGTACCCGATTTCACAAGTCTGCCGTTGACGAAGAAGAACTGCATATTTCGGTTCGGGCGTGATTTTGTCGGCTTTGAGATGAGTCCGTTTATCTGCACGGATTCAAAGCTGTAATCAGCTTCAATGAGTCCGTCGGCAAAATCCTTGCCGAATATCTCATATGCCGTGATTTTGAGATC
>DJQG01000129.1:11230-11666 GCA_002438685.1 Ruminococcaceae bacterium UBA6392
CCGCTGCCGGAGGTGAACAGTGTATTCTTGCCCTCTCTGATAAATCTTATTGAAACATCGGGGTTTGAGAGCGCGATTTTATCAACTATACTCGCAACCGCATTGGCCTCAGAGACATCTTTTTTGAGGAACTTCATTCTCGCAGGAGTGTTGAAAAAAAGGTCCCTGACAACTATTGTCGTGCCGAGCGGGCATCCGGCATCATCAACAAGCGTCTCTTCGCCCGCACTGATGCAATAGCGCGTCCCCGTCTCTTCCTCGGGCGTTCTTGTGAGCACCTCGACATTCGAAACTGCAGCTATAGAAGCAAGTGCTTCGCCTCTGAACCCAAGAGTACCTATGGCATAGAGATCGTCGCGCGTGCTTATCTTGCTTGTGGCGTGGCTGATAAACGCTGTATGTATATCATCGCGGCTTATTCCGCATCCGTTGTCGG
>DJQG01000129.1:11684-30625 GCA_002438685.1 Ruminococcaceae bacterium UBA6392
TACACGGATATAAGTTATTCCTCCGTTTTTTATTTCAACCGTAACCGAAGAAGAGCCCGCATCTATTGCGTTCTCCATAAGCTCTTTTATAACGGATGCGGGTCTTTCGACAACTTCGCCCGCGGCAATAAGCTCCGCTATTTCTTTTGGCAAAATTTTTATCTTCGGCATGGTTTCCTCCTGTTATATTTCTTTTGCGCTCTTTGTCAGCTCATACAGCACGCCCATTGCCTCTATCGGCGTCAGCGTGTTAACATCGAGTACTTTAAGTTTTTCAACTATCTCATTTGAACTGTTCTGACCGAACGAAATCTGTCCGGCGTCGGGTTCAGCAGCTGTGCTCGGTTCACGGTCGCGAACGAGCACAAGTCCGCTCTCTTCGAGTTCCTTGAGAACTTTTTTTGCCCTCTCGACAACCGGCTTCGGAACTCCGGCGAGCTTTGCAACTTCGATTCCGTAGCTTCCGTCCGCTCCTCCGCGAACTATACGGCGCAGGAAGGTTATATCATCGCCGCGCTTTTTGACGGCTATATTGTAGTTCTTGACGCCGTCTATCTGACCCTCGAGCTCAGTCAGCTCGTGATAATGAGTGGCAAAAAGAGTCTTTGCGCCGATGCGCTTTTTGTCGGCGGCATATTCGAGCACTGCTCGCGCAATACTCATGCCGTCGAAAGTGGAAGTACCTCTTCCTATCTCGTCGAAAATTATAAGGCTTCTCGAAGTTGCGTTATTGAGTATCGATGCGACCTCGCTCATCTCGACCATAAATGTCGACTGACCGGCTGAAAGGTCATCGGATGCGCCGATTCGCGTAAATACGCTGTCAACTATTCCGAGCTCCGCGCTCGCGGCGGGAACAAAGCTTCCTGCCTGCGCCATGACGCAGACGAGTGCAACCTGGCGCATATATGTGGATTTACCCGCCATATTGGGACCGGTTATTATCGCACAGCGGTCGTCGGCGCAATCGAGAATAGTATCGTTCGGGACGAACGGTTCACCGTTGAGCATCTTTTCAACGACAGGGTGACGACCTTCGTTTATCTTTATAACCGGCTCTGCGGACATCTGCGGGCAGACATAGTTATTCTCGAGCGCTGCCTGGGCAAACGAGCAGAGAACGTCGAGCTGCGCCACTGCCGCAGCGGTACGCTGAACTCTGGCAAGCTCTGCGCCGGTGCGTTTTCTGATATCATCAAAAATCTCGTATTCGAGCTTGACTATTCTGTCCTGCGCTCCGAGGACTTTTGCCTCAAGGTCTTTTAGCTCTTGGGTAATGAATCTCTCGCAGTTTGCAAGAGTCTGTTTTCTTATATATTCATCGGGTACAAGCTCTTTGTAAGCGTTGGGCACTTCTATGTAGTAGCCGAATACCCTGTTATATCCTATTTTAAGTTTCGCTATTCCGGTCTTTTCCTGCTCCTGCTGCTGAATGGCGGCAATATAATCCTTGCCGTTTAAAACTATATCGCGCAGGGAATCAAGCTCCGGATGGAATCCGTCCTTTATCATGCCGCCCTCTCGAACGGAAAACGGCGGCTCTTCTACTATCGCGGCATCTATCAGCTCATAGATATCGGAGAGCGTGTCCATATTTTCGGCACACTCCTGCATCAGCGAGGACGAGAGTGCTGAGACTTTTTCCTTAAGCTCAGGCAAGCACGATGCCGCGAGCGCGAGCGCACGCAGATCTTTCGCACCGGCAGTGCCGAACGATATTCTTGTTATAAGGCGCTCGAGGTCATGTATGCCAGACATACTTTCACTGAGTTCCTGTTTGGCTATAGGCTGAGAGACAAGCTCTGCTACGGCGTTATGGCGCTTTGTTATGCGTGCCATGCTGAGCAGTGGGCGTTCGAGCCATGCGCGAATCATTCGCTTGCCCATCGGGGTGCGGGTTTTATCGAGCACCCAGAGCAGAGAGCCGCGTTTTTCGCGATTTCTGAGAGTCTCGACTATTTCGAGGTTGCGCAAAGCCGCAACATCGAGGCGCATGAAATTGAGTTCGGAGTAGAACGATATCGAAGATATGTTGTCAAGATCATTGCGCTGAACTTCGGTAAGATATTTGAGCGCCGCCCCAAGTGCCGGAACCGCCGCGCCTGTCTCGTTGAGCTCAAGCTCGGAGAGACTGTCTTTTTTGAAATGTTTGAGTATTATTTCGGCGCTTGACTGCGGATCGAAATAATCGTCGCCGAGCTCCTGCGCAAGAGCTTCTGTCTTGTTTGAAATGAACGAGAACACCTTGGTAAGAGAGGAAGATGCGGAGTTGAAAACTATCTCGCTGGGCATAAATCTGCCTATCTCGTTGATTATCTTATCAGGAAGCGCGGGAGCGGCAAGCTCGGTCAGGTTGACAGAACCCGTCGAGACATCTATAAAACAGACGCCCGCCGACTCACCCGTAAAATACACGCTCGCGAGGAAATTGTTTCTGCCCTCGTTGAGCATGCTGTTTTCAATGACCGTACCGGGAGTCAGAACTCTAACGACTTCGCGCTTGACAAGACCCTTTGCAAGTGCGGGATCCTCCATCTGCTCGCATATGGCGACTTTGTAGCCCTTTGCAACAAGGCGCGCCATATAACTGTCTGCGCTGTGAAACGGCACTCCGCACATCGGGGCGCGCTCCTCCTGCCCGCAGGCTCTGCCTGTCAGCACAAGTTCGAGTTCGCGCGACGCAGTTACCGCATCGTCAAAGAACATCTCATAGAAATCACCGAGTCTGAACATCAGTATCGTATCGGGATATTTCTTTTTTGTTTCAAAATACTGTTTCATCATCGGAGAAAGCTCTGCCATTCCGATACCGTCCTCTCAGCGGCTGCGCCGCAAAATAAAAAGCTTTCGGCTCCGCGGGTGTTGTCCGCGGAGCAGGTTATGCAATAATCAGCAGCCCGAGCAGCCGGAGCAATCTCCGCCGCAGTGATGGTGCTCTTCTTCGGGTTCGCAGGTTGCGGGGTCTTCGCCCTGAATGCAAAGAGCAAGGATGCCGGTGATATAATGCATCATTTCATCTATCTCGGCTCTCGCAACTTCGTAGTCGCGCATATGCTCGTTTTCCATGACCTTCTTGTAAAGATCGTTGAACTCGGTCTCGTATGCGGCAAGCTTCTGCTCGTTGGCGTCTTCCTTGCTTGCCTCATGCTGATAAGACATATGAACGAGCTGGATCTTGCCCATAAGGTCGTTGAGATCCTTGTCCTCTTCGTTTGCCTTCTGAGCTGCCTGGAACTTTGCGTATCTGTCATCCTGCTGGATAGCTGCGCCGAGTTCTCTTGTAAGTTTGATAATGTCCATAACTGTACTCCTTGAAATTTATCTTATATCATTATCCGCAAAGCGGAGATATAGCATTTTTAATCGGCGAGTTCGCCTTTAAGCATCCATATCAGAGCTTCGGTCACTCTGACTGTTCTGAATGAACCTATAACTGACTCGCCCGCCGGGAACTCGATTATTATATTGCCCTGCGTTCTGCCTGATATATAGCCGTCTTTTTTCGCCTTTGATTCGCAGAGAACGCAGTATTCCCTGCCGACCATCGCAGAGGTTCGCACCGCCGCGATCTTCTCCTGCGTGGCACAGAGCTCCGAGAACCACTTGCCTTTTTCTTCGCGCGAAACGGGGTCGTCCATCTTTGCGGCGCGGGTACCCTCGCGCGGCGAGAAAATGAAAGTATAAAGCGATGTGTACTGCGCTTTTTCAATAAGCTTCACGGTGTCGAGAAACTCTTCGTAAGTCTCTCCGGGGAAGCCGACAATTATATCGCTCGTCACCGAAAGCTCCGGCATGACACTGCGGGCATATTCAAGTAGGGAGAGATATTTTTCAGCCGTATATCCGCGGTTCATTGCTTTTAGCACCCTGTCGTTTCCGCACTGGACGGGAAGGTGCAGATGCTTTGCAACCTTTTCGCACTGCGCCATAGTATCAAGCAGCTCGTGCGTACAGTCCTTAGGGTGCGAGGTCATGAAACGTATAATAAAATCGCCGTCGATATTATTTATCTCGCGCAGAAGAGACGCAAAATTCATCTCGCCCTCGCGGTCGTTTCCGTAGGAATTGACATTCTGTCCGAGCAGGGTTATCTCTTTATATCCGTTCCTGACAAGCTCGCGCGCCTCGCTGATTATAATATCGCTGCTGCGGCTGCGCTCGCGTCCGCGGACATAGGGAACTATGCAGTAAGTGCAAAAATTATTGCACCCGTACATTATCGGCAGCCACGCTTTGAAGGTGCTGTCTCTGTGCAGAGGCAAATCCTCCGCGATAACACCGTCGGAATTTTCGATATCAAACACACGCTTGCCGGTAGACAGAGCACGATAAAGCAGCTCCGGGAATTTATGCGCGGCATGAGTGCCGAAAACTATATCGACAAACGGATAGCTCTTCTGAATCTTTTCGGCTATTCTCTCCTGCTGCATCATGCATCCGCAGAGGATTATTTTGAAGTCAGGATTCTTCTCTTTTATTTTCTTGAGCGCACCGACATTTCCGAAGAGTCTGTCTTCGGCGTGCTCACGGACGGCGCAGGTGTTGAACAGCGATATATCCGCGTTTTCCGGCGCTTCGGTGAATCCGAAGCCCATTTTTTCAAGCAGGCCTTTGAGTCTCTCACTATCGGCAACATTTCCCTGGCAGCCGAAAGTGTGAACATAGGCGAGCGGTCTGCGCCCGTCAAGGCGCGTTTCAAGCACTGTATGCACAAGTCCGCAGAACTCCATCTGTCTGTCGAGCTCCTCCTGCGGAACAATTATGTTTCTGTCTTTGGAAAGCGGCAAATCAGTTCTCCTCCGAAAAATTTTTAATCAGTTTATTATACAACGAAAAGCGAATTTGTACAAGCTTAATAATATAAAAACTTCTGTATAATTTACAAAATCCGTGTTAATAAAAAAATTTTCTTTCAAGGCTGTTAATAAAACTAAAAATAGGCTATAATCATCATATGTTATTTTAATCGGAGGCACATATGGACAGGCACTACGATATAACCGTTATAGGCAGCGGTCCCGCGGGGCTGTCGGCGGCGCTCTATGTAAAGCGCGCCGGACTCACCTGCGCCGTTATCGGCAAGGACGGCGGAGCGCTGGAAAAAGCGGAAAAGATAGAAAATTATTTCGGAACGGGAGCGATTTCCGGAGCGGAGCTTGTAAAACGCGGCGTTGAGCAGGCAAAAGAACTGGGAGCGGATATATTCGAAGAAGAGGTTTTTTCGCTCGGTTGGAGCGGTAATTACACTGTATCGTGCTCTGAAGATAACTTCATCTCCCCTGCCGTTATAATCGCGACCGGCTCGGCGAGAAAAAGTGTGAATATCCCCGGCATCAAAGAATTCGAGGGAAAAGGCGTCAGCTACTGCGCAGTCTGCGATGCGTTTTTCTATCGCGGAAAAAATATTGCAGTGCTCGGAAACGGCGCATATGCACTGCACGAGATAGGCGATCTTTCTGGAGTCGCAGGAAGCATTACCCTGCTCACAAACGGCGTCGAACCGAACGGAGACTTCGGCAATATAAAAATCATAACCGATCCGATAGATTCGCTTTACGGCGAAAACAGGCTCGGCGGAGTTAATTTCAAAGACGGTTCGAGCCTGCCTGTCTCCGGGCTGTTTATCGCGCTCGGGAGCGCCGCCGCAAGCGACCTTGCAAAGAAAGTCGGCGCACCGATTGAAGGAAACTCGATAAAAGTCGGCGCCGATATGTCAACGGGGCTGCCGGGGCTTTTCGCCGCTGGAGACTGCACGGGCGGTCTGCTGCAAGTAAGCGTCGCCGTCGGCGAGGGCGCAAAAGCGGCGATGAGCGCGATAAAATTCGTAAAATCATCCGGCGGGAGGAACGGCAATTGAAAAGTTTTACTATAGGGAAAAACGATGCCAATCAACGCGTTGACAAATTCATAAAAAAGACCGTTCCGAATCTTCCCGATTCACTGATGTACAAATACATCAGACTCAAGCGCATAAAACTCAACGGCAAGCGGTGTGAGATATCCACACGCCTGAAAGGAGGCGACAAAGTGGATATGTACATAAACGACGAATTTTTCGAGCAGCGGTTCGACAGATACGATTTCATGCACGCTTCGATGAATCTCACGGTCATCTACGAAGACGAGAATATAATGCTGCTCGACAAAAAAGTCGGACTTCTTTCGCACCCCGACGAGCGCGAATACAACGATACACTGCTGACCAGAATCAAGCGGTATCTCTACGAAAAGGGCGAATATGACCCGTCGGACGAAAACTCTTTTGCACCGGCTCTCATAAACAGAATCGACCGCAACACAGGCGGAATAGTCATGGCCGCAAAGAAAGCAGAAGCCCTGAGAATTATGAACCAGAAGCTCAAGGACAGAGAAATAAAGAAATTTTATCTTTGTGTTGTCCACGGAACATTGAAAGAAAAAGAAGGCATCCTGCACGGCTGGCTGACAAAAGACGAAAAGAAGAATCTTGTCAAAGTATTCACCCGACAGACAGACGGTTCTAAAGAAATAAAGACAAAATACCGCGTGCTTGCAGAAAACAAAAATATGAGTCTTGTTGAGGTCGAACTGCTGACGGGGCGCACGCATCAGATCAGAGCTCACTTCGCATCGATAGGTCATCCCCTGCTCGGCGACGGAAAATACGGGCGCAATTCAATGAATAAAGAAAGCGGATATAAAAAACAGTTCCTGTATTCATATAAGCTCAGGTTTGAATTCGTTACAGACGCGCATTCGCTCAACTATCTCAACGGCAAGCAGTTTGAAGTTAATAATGTGTGGTTCAAAGACGCATTTCTAAAAGGCGAGCTGTAATTTGATTATGAACTAACTATAAAACTTGCAAATTCGGCTTGTCAAAACTAATAAAATAGTATAAAATAAAAATGTTATAGACCGTCAGGTCAAATCAACCTTAACAAAGAAAAGGATGAAAAAGAATGGCAAACAAAGACACTCAGCGGACTTCTGCCGAGTCATACCGTGACGACAGAAAGGCCCGCCTCGCTCAGTCTGCGAAAAAGAGTCAGAAAAAGAGCGAGAAGAGCAAAGCTGCGGCAAAGATAGTCAAGATGGTAATTGCTATCGTTCTCGCCGTTATAGTTGCAGGCGGCATCGTATGGAAAGTTCTTGACGATACTGCCGTTATCAAGAAGAATACCACCGTATTCTCCGTCGGCGATGACATACGCGTTTCGGAAGTTGAGTTTACATATTACTACAGCCAGTATCTCAACAACATCTATTCATACGCTCAGCAGTATGCTACATACGGCTACAACATCGGCATCGACTCCACGAAGTCGCCCGATGAGCAGAACTACGGCACCGATGCGGACGGCAAGGATATGCTTCTCTCCGATTACATCAAGGACGAGACTATATCCGCTCTCCAGTCCTACAAGATTCTCTATGCGGAGGCTCTAAAGGTCGGATACAAGCTCACCGACGATGAGCAGAAGTCGATAGACGATCAGATCGAAGAACTCAGGAACACCGCCGCAGAGGATAACTATTCTCTCAACGCTTACCTCAAGGCAAGTTATGGCAAGGGCGTAAATGAGAAGTTCATGCGCAAGCAGCTCGAGATGCAGAATATCGTCACAAGATATCAGAACGATACTTCAACAAACCTTACCAACTCCTACAGTGACGCTGACATCAAGGCTGTCTACGATGCAGATCCCAGCGCATATAACGCAGTTGACGCAAGAACTCTTTCTTTTGCAGTAGAAACTCTCACTGCAAAGGACGGCGAGTCCGATGAGCAGCTTGCTGCCCGTCAGAAGGCAGCTGCCGCAAAAGTCAAAGCTGAAGCAGAAGCTGCTCTCAAAGCCTGCACCAGCGAAAAGGCTTTCCTTGAGCAGGCAAAGAAAAAGAACAGCTCCACCGAGGATTACGACGCAGAGTCCGCAACCGCTCTCACCGAGGCCGCAAAGTCGACCCTCACCTCTTATGTTTCCGAAGATGCTGCCAAGTGGGCGTTCGACAGCGCAAGAAAATCCGGCGATGTCAAGCTCTTTGAAGTCGGCAGCGACGGCAATGTAACATCTTATGTTATCCTCTATATCAGCAAGGGCAGTTACGCTCCTATGGCAGCGAATGTAAGACATATACTTATTTCATTCACCGACGACACCAGCTCCAGCTCAGAGGCTACCGACGAGCAGAAGAAGGCAGCAAAGTCTTCTGCAGAGGAAATCTACAAGCAGTGGCAGAGCGGCGCAAAGACCGAGGATTCGTTCGCAGCCCTTGCAAAAGAGAAGTCCAAAGACACCGGAAGCGCGGCTGACGGCGGACTTATCAGCGGCATCACCGCAAACTCCAACTATGTCGAATCTTTCCGCAACTGGGCTACCGACAGCAGCAGAAAAGTCGGCGACACCGGCATCATTGAGTCCGAGTACGGATATCATATTATGTTCTATTCGGGCAAGGATTACGCCTGGAAGAGCACAATTCGCTCCACTAAATCCAGCGAAGACTTCGAGAAAAAACTGACCGAGCTTGAGGGTTCTGATGAGTACAAGCTCAAGAAGAACGACAAGAAAATCGACAAGGCTCTCAAGTCCTACCTCAAATCTTTCAAGCAGCGCCTTGCAATGAGCAACAGCACCGCAAATAAGAGTAGCTAAAAAATCCCTCGGGAGGTAAAACTTCCGAGGGATTTTTTCGTGCATAAATCAACAGCCCGGGACTTTTACATCCCGAGCTGTTGATTTTTATTCGTCCGCAAGAGCGGCTTTTATCATTATTGCACACTCGAGTCGCTTCTGTTCGAGAGCGCAGGAGAGCTTGTGCGGCTTGAAGATAGTGTTGTTATACTGCATATTATTGGCGTTGCATCCGCCGCTGCAATAGAACTTCGCCCAGCAGTCGGCACATTCTTCCTTTGAGTAGATATTCGCCTTCGAGAACATCCTCTTCATCTTGTAGTCAATGGAATCGTCAAGCACGCTGCCCATCTTCCACTCATCCATACCTACAAACTGATGACAGGGATAGATATCGCCCTCGGGAGTGACGGCGACATACTCGTTTCCGCAGCTGCATCCGCGAAGTCTCTTTATAGCACACGGACCCTGATCAAGGTCGATCATGAAATGGAAAAAGTTGAAGCTCGTACCGTTCTTCTTTCGCTCTATAAGTATCTTTGAAAGCTTCTCATATTCCTCTGCAATAGCCGGAAGATCGCTTTCGGTCAGCGCATATGGCAGCTCGGGATCGGTAACAACAGGTTCGACAGAAATCTGATCGAATCCAAGCTCGTTGAGATGCATGACATCATCGGTGAAGTCAAGATTATATTTTGTAAATGTACCGCGGACATAATATTCCTTGTCCCCTCTCTCGGCGACAAGCTTCTTATACTTCGGAACGATTATGTCGTAGCTGCCCTTCTTGTTGACGGTCGGGCGCAGACGGTCGTTTACTTCTTTTCTGCCGTCGAGCGAGAGAACGACGTTCGACATCTTGCGGTTGATAAAATCAATGCTGTCATCGTCGAGCAGAATACCGTTCGTAGTCATTGTGAAGCGGAAGTTCTTGTTGTGCTCTTTCTCGATCGACCTTGCATACTCGACAACCTTTTTCACGACATCGAGATTCATGAGCGGCTCGCCGCCGAAGAAGTCAAGCTCGAGATTATGTCTGTTTGCGGAATGTTCGATAAGGAAATCTATCGCAGCCTTGCCGACCTCGAAAGGCATGAGCTTTCTGCCATGGCCGAAATCGCCCTGAGCGGCAAAGCAATACTCGCAGCGTAGATTGCAGTCATGGGATATGTTGAGGCACATAGACTTTATCGGAGCCTCGGTGAGCATATCCGCAAAGGGTCTGTAGGTATCCTCGGAGAAAAGAGAATCGTCATCGCACAGAGCCTTGAGCTCGGCATAAGTGTCGATAATATCCTGCTTATCAAACCCCTCGTTCACAAGAGTTGAGATAATCTCATCGGGACATTCGCCCTTGAGCTTTTCCGTAAAGAAATCAAGCAGTCTGTATGCAAGCTCGTCCACAATATGAACGGCGCCGCTGTTTGTGTCAATGACTATGTAGTAGCCGTTGAGAAAATATTTATGTATCATATACGCCGGGTCTCCCCGCTTTCGCTCCTTTTAGCCGCGGCTATTCGCGGCAAATTGTTTCAGACAGAATTTTAGGGACAGGCGCAAAGCCTGCCCCTAATTTACGTTCAAATCAGATTACTTCTCGCACTTCTGGTTAGCAACGGTGCAGGAAGTCTTGCAAGCCGACTGGCAGGAAGCCTGGCACTCGCCGCAGCCGCCCTTAGCAGCGCTCTCCTTGAGATTCGAAGCGTTGATGGTCTTGATGTGTTTCATGATATAACACCTCCAAAATTTACTGAAATGATTATAACATAATAGTCCGGGTATTGCAAGTGCAATTATTTCGTGCCGAAGATTCTGTCGCCGGCGTCGCCGAGACCGGGAACGATATAACCATGATCGTTGAGCTTCTCGTCCTTTGCAGCGGCAAAGATATCAACGTCGGGATGAGCCTTGCTGAGAGCCTCAAGTCCCTCGGGAGCCGCAATGATGCACATGAACTTTATCGACTTGGGATTTCTCTTCTTGATCTGGGTTATAGCATCGATAGCCGAGCCGCCTGTGGCAAGCATGGGATCGAGAACAATAACATCGCGCTCGCCGATATCGCTGGGCAGCTTGCAATAATATTCAACAGGCTGCAGGGTTGCGGGGTCACGATAAAGACCAATATGACCGACTCTGGCGGAAGGAACAAGGGTCAGAACGCCGTCAACCATACCGAGACCGGCTCTGAGAATCGGGACAAAAGCGAGCTTCTTGCCTGCAAGAGCCTTTGTGGTCATCTTGGAAACGGGAGTCTCGATCTCAACATCCTTGAGAGGAAGGTCTCTTGTCGCCTC
Organism: Ruminococcaceae bacterium UBA6392; assembly: GCA_002438685.1. GTDB lineage: Bacteria > Bacillota > Clostridia > Oscillospirales > Acutalibacteraceae > CAG-177. Next base: position 22,597 of record DJQG01000129.1, read on the forward strand.
ATAGCACATGAGCATAGCAATCTCGCCGACAAGAGTGCGGAACTCTTTGGAAGCGGTGTGCTTGTCTCTGAGGATAGACAGCTTATGCTGAATAAGCGGGTGATTTGTTATTGTTATGTTTGCCATTTTTGAACTCCTCCAGATATATATAATTTGAAAATTTCTGACTTCTTTATTTTGAGAACTTTTCGTTCTCTATAGCCATGACCTGATCAATTCTTCTCTGGTGTCTCTCTTCGCCGCTGAAAGGCGTGTCGACAAAAAGATCGACCATATCGAGCGCAAGACCCGCGCCTATAACTCTGCTGCCGAGGCAAAGGACATTTGCATCGTTATGGAGTCTTGTCATGCGCGCGGAGAAAGTATCTGCGCAGTTTGCGGCTCTGACTCCCCTGACCTTATTTGCCGCCATCGAGATGCCGACGCCGGTACCGCAGCAAAAGATGCCGAGCTTGCACTCACCGGACGCGACTGCCTCGCCCGCTATCTTCGCGAAAACAGCATAGTCAACGGACTTATCGCTGTCAGTTCCGAAGTCCTTGACATCGAAGCCTCTCTCCAAAAGATGTTTTTTGATTTCCTCCTTGAGAGGATATCCTGCATGGTCAGCAGCAAGAGCTATCATGATAATTTCTCCTTTTGATTTATTGATTATGAGACTTTTTCAGGCTGAGTTCACGCTCCGCCTGCGAAGGTCTCAGATATACGGGCAAAAGTTGAGCCGGAGGAATGAAGTTCATATTCTCGCACACGGCGGCACAAGCGGCTCCGTATGCACGCTGAAAACGCCTGCTGTCCTGCGCGAGGCTAACGCTCTCAAAGCTGTCTTTAACAGCCTGATAAGCGATATGCGCTCCGTCTCCGACACAAATTATACGCTCATTTGCATATTTTTCAAGTATTTCCGGAAGTTTTGATGCGGGAATTGCGTCATCTTCGGTCAATCTCTCAACTTTTCCGTCAAAGCAGCGGAATATTGCCGAATAGACCTGCGAACATCTTGCATCCATTGCACAGCAGGCAATGCAGTTATCATAGCGAAGATTATAAGCCATCGTCTTGAGAGTGGACACGCCGCAGCACTTCGTCTCGTTGGGCATTGCAAGCCCTTTCACGGCGGCGATGCCTATTCTTATACCCGTAAACGAGCCGGGACCGTCGGTTATAACGCAGCCGTCGATATCTGCCATTGTGAGGCGTGCGAGGCTGAGAACGGAATCGACCATGGGAAGAAGAGTCTCACTGTGCGTGAGTCCGGCGTTGACAAACGCTTCACTTATCAGCTGCTCGCCGTCGGTTATAGCGGCGCTCGCTGTTTTTGCGGACGAATCAAGCGCGAGTATCTTCAATTTCGGCACACCTCTCCAAAGTAATTATGCGTTCATTCTCGTTATCATTCTTGGATATCGAAACTCTTATCGAATTTTCGGGCAGACAGTTCTCGATATTTTCGCTCCACTCGATAACGAGCACACCGCCCATATCGAGATAATCAAAAAATCCGGTTGAATAAAGATCGTCCCAAGTAGTAATCCTGTACATGTCAAAATGATAAATCGGTATATCCGCCGGATACTCATGTACAAGCGCAAATGTCGGGCTGCTGACTTCGCCGTCAAAGTCCATTCCATGCGCAAGTCCTCTTGTAAACGCAGTCTTGCCTGCGCCGAGATCACCGAACAGGGCGACAACATCCCCTGCTTTGAGGCTTTTTCCAAGCTGAGCGCCGAACTCCTCGGTCTGTTTTGAAGAATAAGAATGAAAAACCGTCTTCATCTGAAAAATACCGCTGCCTTGCATTAAATTCAAATAATTATATCACACAAATCAAAGATATAAAAGTATTTTACTTGAATTTGATTAAATTTCGCTTTATAATATCAGTATAATTTCTAAGGAGCTGCCAATGAACATACTTCAGGCAATCAAAAGAGGATTAAAAACTACGGACAAACTGCTGATGTCGCTCTGCCTTCTGACGTCGCTGTTCGGCGTTCTTATGGTCTACAGTGCCACATACAGCAGCCTTGAGGACGGAAGTCTTATCAGCCGTACGGCACTTGTCATGCTGCTCGCCGTGCTCGTCGGTGCGGCGATGTGCATAGTCATATCGTTTATCGACTACGAAATAGTTCTCCGCTTCTGGATGATAATCGGCGGCATGTGCCTGCTTATGATGCTTCTGCTTTTCCCGTTCGGCAGCGGAACAGCAGACAGACCGGATGCAAGAACATGGTTTGATTTCAAAGTCATCAACTTTCAGCCGTCCGAGCTTTTCAAAATAGCGTTTATAATAACATTCGCCGTCCATCTCGACTATGTCGGCGAAGATATAAACAAGCTCAAGAACGCCCTGCTTCTCTGCGTTCACGGCGGAGTTCCGGCATTGCTCGTCATTCTGACCGGCGACCTCGGCTCTGCGCTCGTATTCGTTTCGATATTCATTGGCATGATGTTTGCCTCCGGTCTTGCCGCAAGATATTTTGCAGCCGCCGGAGCGGTCATACTTGCAGCTGTTCCCATACTCTGGTTTGCATTTTTCAGCGACTTCCAGAAAGGTCGTATTCTTGCCGTATATGCCCCGAGCAAGCTTGACACGGCGCTTTATAAAAAATATATCTTCCAGCAGCAGCAAAGCGTCAACGCCATCGGCAGCGGAAGATTTTTCGGTCGAGGATTCCTCAAAGGCGCGTATACTCAGTCGCACTCGGTCCCCGTCAATGACAGCGATATGATATTCTCCGTTATCGGCGAAGAGCTCGGATTCGTCGGCGCTTTTGCGGCGCTTGCGCTTATAGCGCTGATAATCGTCAAGATAGTATTTATCGGAAAACAGTCCAATACAAATATGGGTTCGCTCATCTGCTACGGTACTGCGGTTATGATCGGCTCGCAGGCTATTATGAACATCGGAATGTGCTTGAAGCTCCTCCCCTGCATCGGCATCACGCTGCCGTTTTTCAGCTCAGGCGGTTCATCAAACCTCTGCATATATATCGCGATAGGGCTTGTCATGAGCATCTACAGGTGCAGTCAACGCGGTGAGGTGACAAACTTCAGATATAACAGGATAAGCACACCTTTCAACTAAATAAAAGACGCTGTACGAAATACTACAGCGTCATATTATATTTTCAGACAAGGAGATCAAAATGAGTCAATCAATTAAACCCGTAAGAGGTTCAACGGAACAGCCCGACCACATAATGCTCAGCATAAAGAGCGACGCCGCGACCTCGATGACCGTCACATGGAGAACCTGCACGGATATCAAAAACGGCTATGTTCTCTACCGCAAGGACGGCAGCAGTGAAGTCATAAAAGCCGATGCGGCAACGGAAGTTTTCAAAAGTGACATCGACATAAGTAATATGTTCTGGGCAGACCTCACAGGGCTCAAGCCGGACACTAAATATTTCTACACCTGCGGCGATGACAAATACAGGAGCAAAGAATTCTATTTTTCAACCGCGCCCGAAAATCTCACAAAATTCAAATTCCTCTGCGTATCGGATCAGCAAAAAGGCGAGCCGTTTGACTGCCCGGACTATTCGCATTTCAACGGCTTTGTCAAAGAGATGCTCGAAAAGAACCCCGACACGCGCTTCATTCTGACCGGCGGCGACAACACAGACTGCGGACAGCACGAGGTTCAGTGGAACGGAGCGTTCAGCGGACTTGTCGGAATATCCGAGCACATCCCGTTTATGATGACTCTCGGCAACCACGACAACCGCGGATTCAAGGACTATAAGAATGCGATTGGAAGATATTACGCCGAACCCGCGGAGTTCTTTGACAATCAGTTCAAAGGCTCATATGCCTATAACGGTCCCGAGAACTGGAAAACAGAGAACTACACATTTGACTACGGCAATGTGCATTTCGCAATAATCGGAATAAACGGTCCGGAAGAGGTCAACGAATGGCTCATAAAAGACCTCGACGCTTGCGACAAGCAGTGGAAAATCGGCTCATATCATTTCCCGATATGCTATTCCGGCTCAGACTGCCAGAACTATGATGCTTATCCCGTCATGCGCGAAGGAATGGAAAAGCTCGATATACTCTTCTCGGGTCATGAGCACAATTTTTCAAGAAGTTTCCCCGTCAGGAACGAAGAAATTTTCGACAGACCATCGCAGGGAACTATACACTATATGCTCGGCAACTCGAATATGAATCCTCCCGGAACCCGCGCCGTTCCGAAGGTCTGGCACAGCGCTTTCTACTCTCAGGAAGAGATGGTTTCGATGGTTGTTGTCGTCGAGGTTGACGGACCGAAGATAACGCTGACCGCTCATCTCAACGACGGACGCATTGCCGACCGCTGCGTGATAAACAAAGAATCTGATTCGATTGAGCCGCCGGCGCTCGCACCGATATATAACACAACGCGAATGAAGTTCAAGGGTATGGATCTCGGGCTCTGCCAGTACACGACTCCGTGTGAATTCAAAGACGGAATATGGTTCGCTCCCCTTTCCGTTCTCGTTGGATTTATCGGCGGCGAAGTCAGAAAGACCCCCGGCAAGGTGTACCTTGACATTTACGGTCACAATGCGGAGTTTACTCTTGACAGCGACGTGGCGCAGACCGACCGCGGCGAGCTCAAGCTTCCCGCAAAGGTCTACAGAGGCAAGAGAGACCAGCTCTACATACCGCTCGACGGAGTGAAAGCGTTCGAGATGCGCTGGGCATACGCGCCGCGCAATAATTTCGTTTCCATAGAGCACGAGAGTGAGGACAAGCCGATAACCGTTCAGCCTTAAAAAATATACAGCAAAACGCCGGACAGCGTACACAGCCGTCCGGCGTTTTTTATGTTGTTTGTTCCTGCCGTTTTATTCCGAAAATGAGTCTGAGTATTCCGGAAAAAAGCTTAGGGCTTCTGACTACTACCACTTTCATCTCATTCTCACCCTCCGTCACCAAAAGCTTCGTGAGGCGGTGCAGATAAGCAAAAGCAGGATGAGCATAAGAATAATGAACAGCGAATACGGGAAGAATTTTGCGGCAATTATCCCCGCCGCAAATGAAATTATTATGATGCACACAGACCCGTTTCTGCCGCATCCGCATCTTCTCACGCTCGCCACCGCCCTTACATATAACAGTCTCGCCTTCAGTCCATTATATACAAAGCGCGGCATTTGCGTTACTTTATTTCTTTTTCCATTCTTTTATGTCTTTCGCTTCGTTGTAGAGAGCAATATAGCTGTTGTGGCGCGATTCACTGATCTCGCCCGATTCAACGGCGGCTACTATTTCGCAGCCCTTGTCGTTGATGTGCCTGCACGAAGTGAACCTGCATTTCCCGAGATACTTTTCAAACTCCGGGAAGCAAAACGGGAGCTCATCAACAGGTATCATCTCGCTGTTTTCGCCCGTCAGAGAAGAAAAACCGGGTGTATCCGCAACATATCCGCCGCAAAGCTTATAGAGTTCAACAGCTCTTGTCGTGTGTCTGCCTCTGCCGAGCTTGTCGCTTATTTCGCCTGTTTTCAGCGAAAGTTCGGGGGCAATAAGATTGAGTAATGACGACTTACCGACGCCGGTATTGCCCGCAAAAGCGCTTATATGACCGCTGAGCATGGCTTTCACTTCGTCGGCTCCCCTGCCGTCGCGGCTCGACACCGAAAAGAACGGTATGCCCGCTTTTTCGTATATACCGCGAAGCTCGGAAGTGTCTCCGAGATCGTCTTTTGTGATCACTATAACGGGCTCTATATTTTTCCAGCAAGCTATCGCAGTCATTTTGTCAATTATCAGCGTGCTAGGATTAGGGTCGCGCACGGACGAAAGAATAAACAGCCTGTCAAGATTCGCAACCGGCGGGCGCATCAGCTCGCTGCGGCGCGGATATATCTTTTCGATAGTGTTGTTTGCCCCGTCCTCGCCGATGAGTATATCAACCTCATCGCCGACGAGCGGCTTCTGTCCGCTCTTGCGAAAGATTCCGCGGGCTTTGCACTCAAATACCGCATCGGCGGTCTCCACAAAGTAGAGACCACCGATTCCTTTTAATATTATTCCTTTTTTGACATCTGCCATAGCAAAGACCTTAGCCGACAAACTTGCCGACGGTTATAGTTACTGTTGTGCTCAAAGGATATGACCTGGAGCTGTTCTTCGGAGTCTGGGAAATAACCTTTCCGTTCTTCGAGGAATCAACAACGCTTATATAATTGACTTCAACGGAAGTAAAGCCGTGGCTCTTTAGAATGCTTATCGCCGAAGCTTCGTTGCTGCCGACAACACTGGGAATCGTCGAGCTCTCGGAAACACCGTGTCTCTTGACATCCGATATCTCCGCAGGGCTCTTTGTGAAGTCAACATTGCACTCATAGTACAGTTCAGAGTCAATATAGACCTTGATATGGTTGCTGCTGCCCGAGCCGTTTACGGTTATGGTATACTCGCTTCCGTCGAGAATAACGCTCTGATCCATGAAAACATTGTTATTATTCGCTGCTTTTATGGACTTGGAAGTGCCGCTCGAATATTTGGGAAGCGTTATGGTTATATTCGCCTCGGAAGAAGCTGCAACGCCTGTGCTGACGGTAACTCTTATCTTCGTTCCCTCCGGCACTTTCTCGCCCTCGGCATAACTCTGTTCGATGATAGTACCCTTGGGCTTGTCACTGTCCTTCTCGTCTATTGTATCATCGAGAACAAGATTGAGAGATTCAAGTATAGCCTTTGCGTTCTCGACGTTCTCATCTATAAGCTTGGGAACCTCGATAAGCTCCTGTTCGCTCGCATAATAAATCGTTATTGTTGAGCCCTTTGATACCTGTCTGCCGTATTCCGGCGAGGTGCTCAGAACAGTACCTGCCTTTTCAGTACTCTGCTGAGGAACGGAATAGACCTCAAAGCCCGCATTCTTGAGCTTGGTTATAGCGTCGTTGAGCTGGTACTTGAGAACATTCGGAACAGATGCTTTTTCCTCGCTGACTGCAACGGTAACGGTTATAACATTGTCGGACTTATCAACCTTTGTGCCTGCCGCAGGATCCTGCGCATAAACCTGACCGGGCTCATAGAAGCTGTTCTGAATTTCGTTGACTTTGATAACAAAATTCTTATAGTCGTCGTTGCCGAGAATTTCCTCAGCGTAATTCTTGTTTATGAGCTTCGGCACGGTAAGCTTTCTGTTGAAAACATCCGTAAACGAATACAGGCAAATAAGAACTATCGCAAGAACGGCGACAAATCCGATAACGATTCCGGAAAGAATCGGGATCATCTTGTTTTTCTCTGCAGTCTTATTGGTCTCTTCCGGTGCCGGCTGCGGGTTGTCTATAACACGCGTGTCGCTGGAGTTAGCCATGGGCACAGTGACCGGTGCGGTCTTGTCAACGAACTTTGTCGGCTCGTTGTCGACAAAATAGCTGTAGTCAAATTTTATCGCGGGATTGCGCTTGAACTCCTCAAGATCGAGGATCATCTCGGCAGCGGACTGATATCTGTCCTTCGGATTCTTCTGCATAGCACGCATGGTTATCTGCTCGAGTCCCTCGGGGATGGAGCTGTTTATCTCGCGCGGCTTTACCGGGTCTGTCTGAAGCTGCATAATAGCGACCGAGACGGAATTATCCGACTGGAAAGGCAGCTGACCCGTGAGCATCTCGTACATAACGACACCGACGGAATAGATATCCGACTTATCGTCGGTTATATCTCCGCGAGCCTGCTCGGGGCTGATATAATGAACCGAGCCGATAGCGGTATCGGTCATTGTTCTCGTTTCGCTTCTGCTGAATCTCGCGATGCCGAAATCGGTAACTTTGATAGTACCGTTTTCAAGAAGCATTATGTTCTGCGGCTTGATATCGCGGTGAACAATGCCCTTGTCATGGGCGTGCTGAAGCGCGCGGAGAATCTGCGTTGTAAAATGCACAGTCTCCTTCCACGATATAACGCCCTGCTGCTCAATATACTCCTTGAGCGTGATGCCCTCGACATACTCCATAACGATATACTGGAGCTTGTCGCCGTAACTGACATCATAAACCTTGACTATGTT
>DJQG01000129.1:30654-38296 GCA_002438685.1 Ruminococcaceae bacterium UBA6392
AGCACCGCTATCGCCTTGGACTCATTCTTGAATCTGCGGCGAAACTCCTCGCTTGCAAGGAACTCATCCTTGAGAATTTTGACGGCAACCGTCCTGTCGTCGATATTGTCGTAGGCCTTATAGACAACCGCCATTCCGCCAACGCCAATGACTTCCTGAAGTTCATACCTTCCGTCAAGTCTTTTTCCGACATAATTATCCATTAAATCTCACACTCCTGTTGGGATACAGAAACCTAAAACGCCATTGCAACAACAGTGATATTGTCCCCGCCGCCGTTCTTGTTGGCAAGATTTATCAGCCTGTCTGCAAACTCGTAATAATGATCGTCTCTGGTGGCATTATATATATCATCGGTCTCAACATAATTAGTCAGACCGTCAGTGCAAATGATAATAACGTCTCCCTCATCAAGAGTATCCTGATAATAATCCGTCTCTAAATCCGCGCTCACGCCGAGCGCTCTTGTGATTATATTCTTTCGCGGGTGATCTTTCGCCTGCTCCTGGGTCAACTCGCCGTGTTCAACCATATCCTGAACAACCGAATGATCCCTCGTGAGCTGGGTTATGCCCTCCTGCGAAATGCGGTAAGCTCTGCTGTCTCCGGCATGAACGAGATAAAGCTCTCTGTCTCTTATCATGGCGGCGACTACCGTCGTGCCCATGCCATTTAGACTCTCGACAGAGCAGGACATCTCATAAATAGAAGAATTGGCATTCTCGACGACCGATGTCAGCAGATTTTTTATCGATCTGTCACTCATTCCGTGCTGGTAGCCGGAGGCGATTTTTTCGCTAATCATCTTAACGGCAGTCTGGCTGGCAACACTTCCGCCTGCCGCGCCGCCCATACCGTCGCAGACAACAGCCCAAACTACGCCGCCGGGAAGTTCTCCCGCAGCGAACGAATCCTGATTGTCTCTTCTGACTTTTCCCTGGTCTGTCTTTGCAACAATTTTCATATCTTCCCCCGGAAATTAAGAAAATTCCGAATTGAGCTTACTGCTCTTTTATTTTACGAAGCCGAAGCTGACCGCACGAAGCATCTATATCAGAGCCGAGCTTCCGCCTTACCGTAACATTTATCGATTTCTTTTCGAGTATGCTTATAAATCGTTCAATGCGCTCCGGCGTTGACGGCTTATAAGGACTCTCGGCAACCTCGTTGACGGGTATGAGATTGACATGGCACAGCATACCCTTCAAGAGCGCCGCAAGCTTCTGAGCACACTCGTCGCTGTCGTTAACTCCGCCGAGCATTGCATATTCAAACGATATTCTTCTCGAAGTTACCTTTGCATATTCACGACACGCCGGCATCAGCTCGTCGAGTGAATACCGACGGTTAATAGGCATTATCTTTGATCTGAGCTCGTTATACGGCGCGTGAAGCGATATCGAAAGCGTGAGCTGAAGCTTTTTTTCAAGCAGTTTGTATATCCCGGTAACTATTCCGCAGGTGGAAAGCGATATGTTTCTCATGCTTATGTTGAGCCCGTCTTCACTTGTCACAAGCTCAAGAAAGCGCATAACATTATCAAAATTATCAAGCGGTTCACCCATGCCCATGAGGACAATATGGGAGATTCGGATATTCTCGTCGCGCTGAGCGGTATATATCTGACCGAGGATTTCCGACGGAAGCAGACTTCTGACATACCCGCCCAAGGTGGACGCACAGAATGAACAACCCATTTTACAACCTATCTGAGTCGAGACGCAGATAGTATATCCGTACTTATATTTCATCAAAACGCTTTCGGCATATTCATTGCCGCCGAAGCCGAAGAGATATTTTACCGTTCCGTCCTCTGCGGATACCTGCTTGCGTTCGATAGTGCATTTTTTGAGCGGCAGTTCTTCCTTCAGCTTCTCGCGCAGAGACAGCGGAAGATTGGTCATCTCATCGTAATCGAGAGCGCATTTCTGATGGATCCATGAATAGATCTGCTTCGCTCTGTATGACGGAAGTCCCATCTCGGAAAGAGCCAAAGAAAGCTCGGTAAAGTTCATTGACTTTACATCAATCGTATTCAAAAGCTCACTCCGTTCTGGTAAATGCGGCGATAAAGAAGCCGTCCGTTCCATGTATCTGAGGCATCAAAGTCAGATAGTTTTCATTGCGGTCTACCCTCTTTATGTCCGGGAAAATCCTAACAGCCTCGAAATTTTTATGTTCGCTGAGAAACTTGCTGCAAATCTCAGAATTCTCTGCCGGATTCAGCGAGCAGGTAGAATAGACTAACCGACCGCCAACCTTGACATATTCAGAGGATGAACACAGAATATCATACTGCAAAACCGGTAATTTGTCAATATCTTCAAGGGTTTTATAGCGTATCTCGGGCTTTCGGCGGAGTATTCCGAGCCCCGAACAAGGGGCATCGCACAAAACTCTGTCCGCTTTTTTCAAAGCCGGATTCACTTTTGCGGCATCGTTTGGAATAACCGCGATGTTATCGAGTCCGAGTCTTTCCGCTCCGTTTTCGATAAGAGCGAGTCTCGAGGGATAAACATCCATGGCAAGTATTCTGCCTTTACATTTTGTTAGTTCGGCAAGTGTAAAGCTTTTACCGCCCGGTGCTGCGCACATATCATATACGGTATCTCCCGGTTGCGGGTCGAGCGCCATGCAACAAAGCTGTGAAGAAAGATCCTGCACATGGAAAAGTCCTTTTTTATATGCATCAAGATGCTCAACCGCGCCGCCGTTTACCAATTCAAGCGCATCCGGGAAGCCGTCGATTTTCTTACCCTCAACACCCTGCCGAGCCAATATCTCTATAAGCTCATCCGCTGTGCATTTTTGAGTGTTCACACGGACAAATATCTTCGCGCGCTCAGACATTGCTTCAAATATTTCGCAGGCGATCCTGTCGGAATAATAAGCATCAGCAAAAAGCTTAACAGTCTGCTCCGGAACGGAATATTTGACGCTCATGAATTTGAGCCTGTCCGACTCATCGGGCAGCTGCAATCCGTTTGAAGCCACTTTTCTGAGCACCGCATTCACAAGTCCCGCCGCAAACTGTGCGCGGTTGTTTTTGACGAGTTTCACGCTCTCGTTGACCGCCGCGCTCTCGGGGATTCTGTCCATAAACAGCAGCTGATAAGCGCCGATACGCAGCGCAATGAGCACCTCCGGCTTGAGCTTTTTCAGCGGCTGATGCAAATAAAGTGCGATGTTGTAATCAAGCGTAATAAGCCTTTCGAGCACGCCGTATACGAGTGCCGTCAAAAGAGCTGAATCGCCGTCAGCCCCGTCTTTCGAAGAGAGCTGTGCATCGAGAGCAAGATTCGAATACGCCCCGCTGCGCTCAACTTTATAAAGTATTTCAAACGCGCTCTGGCGTGCGCTCTTACTCATTAACGATACACTCCGTTCAATTTCTTCGATTTCTGCCGCTGAAGCGTATAACAAACCTCAGCAGATTTGCAAGCGCCACGAGAAGCGACGCAACATATGTCATCGCCGCCGCAGAAAGAACTTTTCTTGCACCTGCGCGCTCGTCATCGTCCAAGACGCCGGTTTCTTCAATAACTTTTAGCGCTCTGCGGCTCGCATTGAACTCTACAGGCAGAGTGACAAGCTGAAACACCGCGATAAGTGCATAGAGCAGCAGTCCGAATGTGATGAGCGGCTCAAAGCTGAGAATATATCCCAATATTGCAAGCGGCAGACCTATAGTTGAACCGATATTGCAGACAGGGATAATCGCGTTTCTGATTTTTATCGGCATATAGCCCTCTGCATGCTGTGCGGCGTGCCCTGCCTCGTGGCAGGCAACGCCTATGGCGGCTATAGAAGTGTTGTTATAGACTTTATCCGAAAGCCTTATAACATTCGTCCTTGGGTCATAGTGATCTGTCAGGTCGCCCGCTACACGCTCTATGCGAACGTCGTTTATTCCGTAATATTTGAGCACCTGCATCGCCGCCTGCGCACCGGTAAGTCCGCGCGAGCTGAGTCTTTTTGACTGCGAAGCGAAAGTGGTCTTTACTTTTATCTGCGCCCACAGCGCGATAAGCATCGCCGGGACAACAAGAATCAGAAAATAGTAATCATAGTAATACATCCAGCCCATAAGCCGAACCTCCTAACGGTCATTCAAAGAATGCGCCCTTTTCAATCGAATTGCCGCGCAGGAAATCCTGAGCCGGCATCGCCCGTTTTCCGGGAGCCTGAAGAACGAGTATCTCAACTGCGTTGCCGTCTCCGCAGGAGACGACAAGGTGTTTGCTGCTTTCAATTATCTCTCCCGGCTTTCCACTGCACGCACCCGCAAGGCGCGACGAATGTATTTTTATGACCTTGCCGTCGAGTTCGCCCGACGCACCCGGCCATGAATACAATCCTCTTATCTTATCATGTATATGCTGTGCGGTATCATTCCAATCTATTTTTGAAAGCTCCTTGGTGAGTATAGGAGCATATGTGCTCTTCTCGTTATCCTGCTTTACAGGATGGAGATTTCCCGCCTGAAGCGCAGATATAGTCTCGCGCATAACTTCCGCGCCGAGCGATGACAGCCTGTCATGCAGCTCTTCGGCAGTCTCGTTTTCGCCTATTTCAACGCTCTTTGAGATAAGCATATCTCCGATATCAAGTCCCTCGTCCATCTGCATGGATGTGACTCCGGTGCGCTTCTCTCCGGTAATTATAGACCACTGGATGGGTGCTGCGCCGCGCAGTTTCGGGAGCAGCGAAGCGTGCATATTGATGCAGCCGTACTTCGGCGCATTGATAAACTCGCCGGGAAGTATCTTTCCGTAGGCAACGACTATCGCGAGGTCTGCATTGAGCGATTTGAAAAGCTCTTTTGCTTCGTCCGTTTTCAGCGTTTTCGGCTGATATACGGGGATATCATATTTGAGCGCAAGCTCTTTGACGGGCGGCGGAGTCAGAACGCCGTGGCGTCCTTTTGGCTTGTCCGGCTGAGTAAACACGGCACAAACGTCGTGTCCGTCGTCTATAAGCGTCTGAAGGCACGGAACGGAAAAATCCGGAGTGCCCATAAAAACTATTCTCATAAATTCTCCTTATGCTCCATCGGGTCTGCGAGTCTCTGGGTGAACAGGATTCCGTCAAGGTGATCTATCTCGTGGCAGAAGCATCTCGCCTTGAGTCCCTCACCCTTGAGAACCTGCCACTTGCCGTTTCTGTCCTGAGCTTTGACTTTCACCACTGCCGGGCGGATAGTCGTGCCGTACTCTCCGGGGATTGAAAGGCAGCCCTCGGCTTCGCGCTGTTCGCCGTCGCGGAAGATTATCTCGGGATTCACGAGTTCAATGCAGCCGTCGCCGACATCGAGGACAACTACCCTCTTGAGTATACCGACCTGCACCGCAGCAAGACCGCAGCCGTCGTTTGCATACATTGTCTCCTTCATATCGTCAATGAGCTGAGCCAGACGGTCATCAAACTTTTCGACCGTCCTGCTGTGCTTTTTAAGCGTCGGATCGCCGAGCTTAACTATGTTTCTCATCGCCATTTTTATTCTCCTCCTTCGATCATACGGTTATTTCGGGGTTCATGTCGGCATAGACGGAGACGTCAGAAAATTTGCTGTCGCCGTAAAAATCTTTGAGTATCTCCGATATCATGCCGCGGAATCCCTTTGTGTTCCTGCATTTTATTATGAGTCTGTATCTGTATTTTTTATTGACGCGCGGCACCCGCGCGGGCAGAGGTCCGAGAACGATAAGCTTTTCGTTTTTATATTTCCCTGCTGTCAGTTCTTTTATTTTGTCGAGCGTACGCTGAGAGGCAACGCGGGTTTTGACTTCATCCGCGCCGGAAAATCCGACAACGCATATATCGCAAAACGGCGGATATATCATCAAACGCCTCATGCGTATTTCTGTATTATAGAACGCGTCGTAGTCCTGCTTTGCCGCAAGCCTTATTATTTCATTTTCGGGCGTCAGCGTCTGAATAATGGCTTTTCCGGGGTGCTCTCCGCGTCCCGAGCGACCGACGACCTGAGTGAGCAGCGAAAAAGTGCGTTCGAGGCTTCGAAAATCGTCGTTATAAAGCTGCTGATCGACCGAAACAACAGCCGCAAGCGTAACATTTTCAAAGTTCAAGCCCTTTGCGACCATTTGGGTGCCGACGAGTATATCATAATCGCCTCTCGCGAAAGCGTTCAGGCACTCTTCGTGAGCGAATCTCGATGAAGCGGTATCAGTATCCATGCGGATGATACGCGCTCCGGGGACGGCTTTTTCAATCTCATCTTCTATTCTCTGCGTCCCGAACCCGGCATATCTCAGCGCGGGCTTGTGGCAGGACGGGCACTCCTGCGTAAAACGCATGGAATATCCGCAGTAATGGCACATCAATCTGCCGTTTGCCGCATGATAGGTCATGGAGATACTACAATTCGGGCAGGTAACAACCTCACCGCACGCAGTGCACGAGACAAACGTATTATATCCGCGGCGGTTTATCAGCACTATCGACTGCTTGCCGTCTGCGCGGTTTTTGTTCAGCTCCTCTATAAGCTCGCGGCTCAGCTCGCGGTTTTCCGTCTGCCGTTCATTGCGCATATCAACGGTAACGACCTGCGGAAGCACCGCTTTGCCGTATCTGTTTTTCAACTCATAGAAAGAATATTTGCCGCTCTTCGCCGCAGCGAAAGATTCGACACTCGGCGTAGCGGACGCGAGCAGAGTCAAACCCTTATGCCACGCAGCACGGTATCTTGCCACGCTTTTGGCATTATAGCGCGGAGTCTGCTCCGATTTATATGTGTGCTCCTGCTCTTCGTCGATTATTATAAGTCCGATATTTTCAAGCGGCGCAAAAACAGCAGAACGTGTACCTATAACTATTTTTGCATCGCCGTTCTTGACGCGCTTCCACTCGTCCGCCCTTTCTCCGGCAGACAGTGCGCTGTGAAAAACCGCAACGCCGTCATTGTATCTCGAATGAAACACCGAGAGAGTCTGAGGGGTCAGCGATATTTCCGGCACCATAACTATAACCGTCTTATTATCTGCAAGAACTGAGTCTATGAGTTTCAAATAAACTGACGTCTTGCCGCTTCCGGTAACGCCGTAAAGAAGTGCAGTTCTGCCGGTACCGCTTTTGTAGTCCTCGAGCAGACCGTCATAGGCTTTCTGCTGTTCGTCGGTGAGATGTATCTCGCCGCTGTCATATGCGCTTTGCACGGCATATCTGCTGACGAAACTCCGAAGCTCCTCGCGTTCAAAGCATTCAACAACGCCTTTCTTTTCGAGCGCGGATATGACTGACGGCGTATAGCCTGTGAAATAGCACAGCTCTTTTACACTCACAGAGCCGACGTCTTTCAAGACATTGACAACTTCGCTCTGTTTCTTTGTCATTGACACATCGTCCGAGCCCTCACGCAGGCGCAACATACGGATGTTATTATCCCCGATGTTGCGCACCGCATCGTCATTTGCTGCGAGAAGTCCAGCTTTAAGAAGGCGTTCCGGTATATCCGACGAAACATCGAAGCCGAGAGTTTTCAAAAAATTCTCGGGCTTGACATAGCCCGAACGCGAGAGCAGATAGTCATAGACTTGCTTTTCATCGGAATCAAGCGAAGCGATAATACTTTTATCAACGCCCGGAACGGCACAGAACGAACGTATTATTTTATGATTTATCC
>DJQG01000110.1:0-322 GCA_002438685.1 Ruminococcaceae bacterium UBA6392
TTATATGGAATTGCAGAAATAAACCCTCTGCACTCGGCAGAGGGTTCGAGTTTTTATTACTGGACTTTTTCGAGTCTGTAGCTGACGGTGTATCTGTTATGCACCCAGCAATTGTTGCTGTCCTTGACATAGGCGCGGGCATATGCCATGCCATGGGACTGAGTGGGATCAGCGCTGCTGAGATCGACCTCGGCGAAGAGCTGATCCGTGGTTATCTTTTCAAGATTCTCTTTCGGACCGACGACCTCGACGGACGGTATACGCGTCTGTGTCACGACCGCTTTATATCCGGCGGGGACATTGATGAACGAGATATTGTTGG
>DJQG01000110.1:379-3919 GCA_002438685.1 Ruminococcaceae bacterium UBA6392
GCTCACCGAACTCTTTTTTGATGTCACGCCGTTCATCTCGACCGTGACCTTGAGCTTCGTCTCTCCGCTCATGACCTTGACTCCGCTCAACGTTGTCAGGTCTATGGTTATCTCATTTCTGCCTGCGCCGAGCATATAGAAATCGATATCGGCGACCGACAGCTCGGTTATGGACGAGAGCTTCGTCGCGTCCATGGTGAAATTGAGTCTCGCGGGGCTGCAGGTAAATGCTGGCGGGTTGCTCGCGTAAGCGGCAGGCGCATTCTTGAAAGTTACTGTAGTCGGCAGTTCGGCGCGCTGATAGATCGGAAGAGTCATCGTGATATCCGAGAGCCCGTCGTTGACGGTTATATACTGGAGCTTTCCGCCGTATTCGCTCAACGGGATTATCTCGGCGTCGAGCGTTGTGGTCGCGCTGATTTTCTTATTCAGAGTCACGCGCGCGACAACTTTCTTTATCTTTGCCATCTCGGTCACGGGACCCGAGAGCTTCACGGTATTCGCAGAGAGCACCGGGGTTTCGGCTATCAGTCCGTTTGTGACATACGACGCGCCGTCATAGATAACATCGGGCTGGAGAGTATATTCGCCCTCTTTGTAGTAGTCGAAATACACATTTATCGAATCCTGCGAGAGCGAAACTATCTCGTAGTTTGCCTTGCTCGGGTCTTTTGCAGTCGCTTCAAGTTTCAGTGTCTGGCTGCCTGTAGAATCGACATAGTTTGTCTTGGCGACAACGGAGATATCGTCTTTTGTGAGCACGCTCTCGGCGACTTCGTAGCGCTTGCCGTGAACCTTGACTTCAACCGTGAAATTCGTGTTGCCGAACATCTGGAGTCCGAGATTCGAGACGTTGTTTGATATCTCGATTTTAACAGGGACATCTTTTATTATGCGGTCATCCTCGGGGCTCGCCTGAATGGCGACAACGATCCAGATTATAACCGCGGCAATTATCGAAAGCGCCAGGACGAATCTGTTATCATATATGAGATTTTTGAGGCTTATTTTTTTCTTTTTCATTTCTTAAAACCTCCGAACAGCTTGCGTATGCCCTTGACTGCGGCTTTATCTTCGCTATTGGTTCCGCAAAGGTAGCGCACAAGATGCTCACGCAGATCGGAATCAGTGAGATTCCTGATAAGCTGACCCTTGCAGGCGATGGAAATTGTTCCGGTCTCTTCGGATGTGACAACTATCATTGCGTCGCCCTGCTCGCTCATGCCTATGGCGGCTCTGTGGCGGGTTCCGAGCTGGGTATCGAGATTCTCTTTCTGAGTCAGCGGCAGGACGCAGCCCGCAGCAACTACCCTGCCGTCGCGGATAACTGCGGCTCCGTCATGGAGCGGCGCGCCGTGATAGAAAATATTGCCTATCAGCTCGCGCGAGACTATCGCATCGACGGGGGTTCCGCTCTTTATGATATCGCCGAGAAGCGTATCATGCTCAAAGACGATAAGCGAGCCTGTCTTGCTCTCGCTCATGCTCTGGCACGCTTTGCACACGGCGTAGATTGAATCCTTTATCTTCTGATTGCGCTCCGTCTCCTCATCGCGCACGCCGAAAAGATTGAGCTTTGTTATGCTGCGTCTGCCGACGGATTCGAGCATATGGCGCAACTCGGGCTGGAAAAGGATGACGAGGACTATAATTATCTCGCCGAAAACTTTTTTGAATATGAACTCACTCGCCTGCATATCGAGCAGGTAAATGGCAAGATAAGCCACACCGAAGAGCAGAAGACCCTTTGCAAGCTGAA
Organism: Ruminococcaceae bacterium UBA6392; assembly: GCA_002438685.1. GTDB lineage: Bacteria > Bacillota > Clostridia > Oscillospirales > Acutalibacteraceae > CAG-177. The sequence continues at coordinate 2,139 of DJQG01000110.1, forward strand.
TGGCCTTCGTCTCACGAATGAGCTTGATAACACTATAAAGAATGAACGCAACGAGGCAAATATCCAGGAAATCCGTGAAGGCAAAGTCGGAAAATACGACCTTCAGCTGATCCCAGAGAGATGCGATCTTTTCAGTAAACATAGGCATACCTCTCTTCAATTCCTATAATACCATAAAATACGCCTGAAATCAAATTACTTCTCAATAAGGCAGACGGCGGAGGCACTTATGCCCTCGCGGCGTCCCGTGAAGCCGAGTCCCTCTTCGGTGGTCGCCTTGACGCTGACGCATGAAACATCGAGCGAGCAGGCGTCGGCTATGTTGCGGCGCATTTCATCTATATACGGACGCAGCTTCGGAGCCTGGGCGGCGACGGTGGAGTCGATATTGACTATATGCCAGCCCTGAGCACCGATAACGCGCACTACTTCGCGCAGAAGCTCGAGACTGTCCGCGCCCTTGTATTTTTCATCGCCGTCCGGGAAGAGGCAGCCTATATCCCCCATTGCCGCCGCGCCGAGCAGCGCGTCGCTGATGCTGTGGAGCAGGACATCGGCATCCGAATGGCCGAGAAGTCCCATGGTATGGGGTATATCAACGCCGCCGATTATGAGCTTCCGTCCCTCGACAAGCTTATGAACATCGTATCCGCTGCCTATTCTTATCATTAGTTATCATCTCCGCTGAGTGAAAATTTTCTTATGCTTTCCTGAAATTCATCGTATGTCATGAAAATATTTATCATATCGACGAACGCGCTTGTCGAAAGGCGTTCGGGGAGCGACAGACTGTGCAGGAACTTCTTGCGCAGAGCCGCCGAATCCGCTTTTCCGCTGAGCCCGGCTTCGTAGAGGTCGGCAACGGTTACAACTCGGCTCTTTTCCTGCGTGCTCTCGCAGGTGACTCCGGCGCGGTTGAGCGCTTCGAGCAAGATTTCCGTATCGATTCCCTCGACACCCAATTTTCCCTCTTTAGACGGTGCATCCTTTCTACGCTCTTTGCCGAACACATCGGGAATATAAGCGTGAGTGACGCTGTCTTTGGACACGCTTCCGCCGATAAACGAACGGATTTTAAAGCCCGCAGAGTCGCTGTCGGTAAATATGACTATGCCGCGCGTCTGAGCGAGGCGTTTTATCAGCTTCTGTTTCTCTTTGTCTTTGAAAATGCCGAAACCGTCGGTCTGTATTATAACGGTATCGAGGACTGCGGAGAGCTTTATTTTATCATACTTTCCCTCGACGATGACCGCCTGTTTTATCTTTATCATTTTACCATCACACCATCCGGCGTTTATTTTCGGGACTGTATCGCCACAAACAGCTTGACAAGCAGTTCCTCCATAACTATCCTGTTATCAACGGCGGAACTCTTGAGCAATGTATCGGCTCTGTGCAATTCATCGAGGCACTGGCGCAGAACGCGCACGCTCAGAGCCGATGCCTGGCGCGAAACTTTTGTCAATTTGAACTCGCGGCCGCGGTAGTTTGAAAATATCTCTGCCGGCTGAGTGTCTCTGTAGCCCGCGGACACGCTGACCTTGACGCGATAGATATCGACAAAAACGGATATCACCGCGCCCATTATCATCATAACATCCGCGCGCTGGGCGAAGAGCATATTGAGCGTTTCATATGCCTTGTCGAAATTATCCGAGATTATATATTTAGTCAGGTCGAACGCGTTCGCCTCGATAGTCTTGACGCACATCAGATCGATATCCGCGCGGGTTATCTCGCGCCCCTCGGCATATGCCGAGAGCTTGTCAATTTCGTTTAAA
>DJQG01000110.1:3925-6640 GCA_002438685.1 Ruminococcaceae bacterium UBA6392
AAAAGAGTTACCATATCGTCCCCAACGCAGGAGACAAGATATTCGGCGTTTCGCTGACCGAGCGAAGAATCGCGCTTCTGCGCCGCGCCGACGAGCATTTTTGCAAGCTCATAAGCGGTCTTTTTGTTGAGCTCGACCGCGTTGCCGTGTTTTGTGAAAAGCGAGACTGCCTTCTTGGCTTTTGCGGTCTTTTTGAGCGAGTCAGCCTTGCCGATATAAAAAATCAGCGTGCAGTAATCCGGGACATCGCTGACTATTTTTTCGAGCTTTTCATAGGAATCCTCATCGAGCGAATCGACAGCCATATCCTTGACGAACACACAGGTGTTGCTGCTCATCATCGGAAAAGCCTCGACCGCCTGCTCGATATCCTCGAGGGTACACGACGCGCCGTCGAAGAAATGATAATTGAAATCCGCAAAGTCCGGGCTGACGGCTTTATCTTTTAACTTCGAGGAATAAAATTCCTTGAGATAGCTCTCCGTTCCGAAAAACAGGAACGCGCCGCCGATATCTCCGCTTCTTATAAGCGCCTTTATATCTTTTTCGCCGATAGCAGCCAATTCAGTCCATCCTTTCCGTCAAAATTCTGCCCGACGGGAACACCGTGATTCTGATGTTCCCCTGCCCTCCCGTCGCGTATGAGTCCGCGCCGAGGGACAGCAATTTGCCCATGACCGCAGGCGCTCTGTCGGCATCCGCCGAGAGCACGGTCAAATTATAGTTTCCCGGGGAAACGCCCTGCGGCAGATTCTCCCGCAAAATTAGAATATCTCCTTTTGTATCCGGCGCATAGGAGGGTCTGAAAACAATGACCGCGTCAGCGCCGCTCATGCCGAGCACCGCCGTGCTCGTTTTATTCGTTGTTTTATATCTCAATTCTGCGCTGCCGATGCTTATATCAGCGGCAGGCGCGAAGTTATAATTTTCTGTTTTGAGTATTTCATTGAGGTCGGCATCAGTCTCGCCGACAAGAATATACACGGGCGAAAAAGTGTCGATAACATCGAGCGCGAGTGAGCTTTCGCTTTCAGATGCGCACGGGATAAGAAGAAAATCGAGATTATCCGCGCCGACGCTGTCCATTGCGGACTCTATATTTGAGAGGGCATAGTAGCTGTCCCCTCCGCAGCCGAGCAGAGCGGTTTTGCCGCCGGAGCTGACGACAACAGCAGAGCCGTTGCCGACATCCGCCACGGTTATGACGGTTGCCGCGCGGGAAAGTGCGGAAGAACCGACGCACACGCCCACAAAAGTCAGCGTGCATATGAGTACCGCTGCGCGGACGGTATTGCGACCCGAAAATTTATAGATAAGCGCAGCCGCCGCAAGGACGATAAAAATCAAAACAAGCCACAGCGGGAACAGAAATGTCGAGGCGTTCAAAGACGATTGAGGAACCGCCGCGAGCGACTTCGATGAATTGATAAGAAAAGATGCGCACACACCGGACAGATCCGCAAGACCGGCCGTTATCACGCGCAAAAATGAAAACTTCGCGGTGAGAGCGGTAAGCCCCGAGAGAATCATACACGCAGATGCGGGAAGATCGGAAACAAGATTCGCCGGGATCGCGATAAGCGACACTTTGCCGAGATCGAGAATCATAACGGGCAGAGTGAACGCACAGGCGAGCACGGTGCTCCTGACAGAACCGAATACAAACTCACAGACGCGCCTTGCATATTTATTTCTGACACGCGCGATATACGGATTCAGCGGGAAATCAATATTGCCGTAGCCTGCTATTATTCCGAGAGTCGAGAGAAACGAGAGGCGCAGACCGAGACTCATCACGCAATATGGATTGACAAAGCACAGGATAACAAGCGCAATACCGAGAGAATTGAGCGAATCAGATTGCTTCGAAAGCAGCGTTCCGAGAAGCATAACGAGCATCATTAAGCCCGCACGCATGACGGAATATGTGAAACCAGAGACCGCCATAAAAATTATAACAAACACCGCCGAAATAATTGCTCCCGCTCTTCGTCTGAGCCTGAAAACATCGAAAATTTTCAGAATGAACAGGCACCAGATTGAAAGATGCAGACCCGAAACTGCTATCAGATGCGATATTCCCGCGGACGAGAACGAATCCGAAACGCTCTTCGGCAAATCTGATTTGTCGCCAATCAGAAGTGCCGTTGCAAGCGCTCCGCGTTCACCGGGGATAAGGCGCGAAACCGTACTCTTGATATAAGTGCGCATCGCGAGCGAATAATAGCCTATCGGTCTGCGCTCCGGTCGTGATATATTCATATCGCCCTTTGCGTATCCGCCCATAAAGACATTTTCGGACAGATAGTAGTTTCTCGAGTCGCGAGTTTTACCGATATCGTAGAGCTGCAAATCGCCCTCGACAGTATCATACGGCTTGAAACCAAGGCGCGATTTTGAAGAAAGGCGTATGTTCAGCTTATATTCTTCGCCGTCTATCTCGGAGGTTTTAAGCTCTGTATAATATCTCTCGCCGCTCTGTTCCTCGAGCGAGACAACGCTCGCTTTCACGGTATGCACGCCGTCGTTGAAACGCTGCGACGCTTCGTTCGGAACAAGTGCGGCGGCAAAAGACAAAAGTACTGCAACGACCGCCGTTATACACGCAGTCGGGATTACAAAGTCACGCCGAACACTCTTGAAGAACAGAGAAAAGATAAAGGCGGCTGCTGCTGCCGAAAGGATAACGACTGCCGCCTTCTGACCGAGTTCAAA
>DJQG01000001.1 GCA_002438685.1 Ruminococcaceae bacterium UBA6392
TACTACTCTATAATACAAGGAATAATGAAAGTATCACATTGGGACGGCATAGACTTTTTTTACTTGGACTATGCGACTATAATTGGCTAACAAAAACAACTACATAAACGAACCCCCGCACAGGATTTCTCCTGTACGGGGGATTCTTAATTTTAACTGAGAACTCAGTCAGCCTTCGGTGCATAGAGGTCCTTGAGTCTGAGCAGGTGCTCATATCTCTCGACGCTCTTGACTTCAGCTTCGCTGAACAGCTTCTCTGCGCGCTCGGGGAACGAGCGGGTCAGCGAGGAATAACGAGCCTCGTTGAGCAGGAAGTTGCGGTACTCTTCGGTGACAGGCTGCTTGCTGTCGATGGTGAAGGGGTTCTTGCCCTCTGCCTTGAGTGCCGGGTTGAAGCGGAACATATTCCAGTAGCCGCACTCGACAGCTCTCTTCATTTCCTTCTGGCAGTTGACCATGCCGCCCTTGATGGAGTGCATCTCGCAGGGAGCGTAGGCGATGACGATCGACGGACCCTGATAAGCCTCAGCCTCTTCGATTGCCTTTATCGTCTGGTTCATGTTGGCGCCCATAGCGATCTGAGCAACATAGACATAGCCGTAGCTCATTGCTATCTCGGCAAGGCTCTTCTTGGCTATCGATTTACCGGCAGCTGCGAACTGAGCGACCTGACCGATCTGAGATGCCTTGGAAGCCTGTCCGCCGGTGTTGGAATAGACCTCGGTATCGAAGACCATGATGTTGACATTCTCGCCGGAGGCAAGGACGTGATCAACGCCGCCGAAACCGATATCGTATGCCCAGCCGTCGCCGCCGAAGATCCAAACGCTCTTCTTGGAGAGGAACTCCTTGTTCTCAACGATATCCTTGCAGTCTGCGCAGTCGATATCCTTGATAGCGTCGGCAAGTGCGTCGGCAGCAGCGCCGTTGGTCTTGACATCGTCCTTCGTGTCAAGGAATGCCTTTGCAGCAGCCTTGACTTCGTCGGAAGCCTTGTCGGACTCGGCGATAGCCTCGACCTTTGCGATCAGTCTGTTGCGGACAGCATTCTGACCGAGAAGCATACCGAAGCCGTGCTCGGCGTTGTCCTCGAACAGGGAGTTGGCCCATGCGGGACCGTGACCGTTTTTGTTGGTGGTGTAGGGGGAAGTCGCAGCGGGACCGCCCCAGATGGACGAGCAGCCGGTGGCGTTGGAGATATACATCTTATCGCCGAACAGCTGGGTTATCAGGCGGGCATAAGAAGTCTCGGCGCAGCCTGCGCAGGAACCGGAGAACTCGAGCAGCGGAGTCTTGTACTGGCTGCCGATAACGGTGCCGTCTGCAACCTCATCCTTGACGGAGACGTTTGCGACCATGTAATCGAATACGGGCTGCTTTGCATCCTGGCTCTCACGGGAGACCATCTTGAGCGAATTGGTCGGGCAGACGCCTACGCAGACGCCGCAGCCCATGCAGTCGAGGGGAGAAACAGCGAGGGTGTACTTATAGACGCCCTTGCCCTTGCCGGCCTTCTTGTCGACGATAGCTGCGCCCTCGGGAGCGTTGGCAGCCTCTTCTTCGGTCAGAAGGTACGGGCGGATAGTTGCGTGCGGGCAGACGAAGGAGCACTGGTTGCACTGTGCGCAGGTCTCTGCGTTCCACTCGGGAACCATGACCGCGACGCCGCGCTTCTCATAGGCGGATGCGCCCTGCTCGAATGTGCCGTCTGCGTGATCAACAAAGACGGAAACCGGGAGAGAATCGCCGTTCATAAGACCGACAGGTCTCATGATGGAGTCGACCATCTTGACGAGCTTCTCGGGACCGTTCTCGGTGACGACCTTGGGAGCGTCAACAGCGTCAGCCCAGTCTGCGGGAACATCGATCTTGACATATGCGGTAGCGCCGGCGTCGATAGCCTTCTCGTTCATCTCGACTATCTCTTTGCCCTTCTTCATGAACTTCTGAGCCTTCTCCTTCATGTAGCCGATAGCCTCTTCCTCGGGAAGAATCTTGGCAAGGGAGAAGAATGCGGACTGAAGAACGGTGTTGGTGCGCTTGCCCAGACCGATCTTTGCCGCGATATCGATAGCGTTGACGGTGTAGAGCTGGATGTTGTTCTTGGCTATGTAGCGCTTAGCCTCTGCGGGCATCTTCTCGTTGAGCTCATCAGCATCCCACTGGCAGTTGATGAGGAAAACGCCGCCGGGCTTAACATCGTCAACCATCTTGTAGCCCTTCTCAACATAGGAGGGATTGTGGCAGGCAACGAAGTCAGCCTTGTTGATATAGTAGGGGCTCTTTATCGGGTTGTCGCCGAAACGAAGGTGGGAGATGGTGATACCGCCCGTCTTCTTCGAGTCATACTGGAAGTAAGCCTGGATGTACTTGTCGGTGTGGTCGCCGATGATCTTGATGGAGTCCTTGTTCGCGCCGACTGTGCCGTCGCCGCCGAGACCCCAGAACTTGCACTCGATGGTGCCGGGAGCTGCGGTGTTGGGAGCTTCCTTCTCCTCGAGGGACAGGTGGGTAACATCATCGTTGATGCCGATAGTGAACTGGTTCTTGGGCTCGTCCTTCTTGAGCTCGTCATAGACAGCGAACACGCTTGAAGGCGGAGTGTCCTTGGAACCGAGACCGTATCGACCGCCGCAGACCTTTGCGGTCACGCCCTTTGTAGCAAGAGCGGTAACAACGTCAAGATAGAGGGGCTCGCCGAGAGCGCCGGGCTCCTTTGTTCTGTCGAGAACAGCGATCTTCTTGGCGGTTGCGGGGATAGCTGCGACAAGTCTGTCAGCGGAGAAGGGTCTGTAAAGGCGAACCTTGACGAGACCGACCTTCTCGCCCTTGGCGGTGAGGTAGTCGATAACTTCCTCTGCAACGTCGCAGATGGAGCCCATAGCGACGATGACTCTGTCAGCGTCGGGAGCGCCGTAGTAGTTGAAGGGCTTGTAGTCAGTGCCGAGCTTGGCGTTGACCTTGTCCATATACTCCTCGACGATGCCGGGGATAGCGTCGTAATACTTGTTGCAGGCCTCACGGTGCTGGAAGAAGATATCACCGTTCTCGTGAGAGCCGCGCATTACGGGACGCTCGGGGTTGAGAGCACGCTTTCTGAACGCCTCAACAGCGTCCATGTCGCACATCTCCTTGAGATCCTCGTAATCCCAGACCTGGATCTTCTGTATCTCGTGAGAGGTACGGAAGCCGTCGAAGAAGTTGATGAAGGGAACGCGTCCCTTGATTGCAGCGAGGTGCGCAACAGCGCCGAGATCCATGACCTCCTGCGGGTTGGTTTCTGCAAGCATTGCGAAACCGGTCTGACGACATGCATAGACGTCGGAATGATCGCCGAAGATGTTAAGAGCGTGAGAAGCGACGCATCTTGCGGATACGTGGAAAACTGCGGGAAGCAGCTCGCCTGCGATCTTATACATATTGGGGATCATGAGGAGCAGACCCTGAGAAGCGGTGTAGGTGGTTGTGAGAGCACCTGCGGCCAGAGAACCGTGAACGGTTCCGGCAGCGCCTGCTTCGGACTGCATCTCGGCGACCTTGACGGTCGTGCCGAAAATGTTTTTCATGCCCTTTGCCGACCACTGATCAACATAGTCAGCCATGGGGCTCGAAGGGGTTATCGGGTAGATACCGGCAACCTCTGTGAACGCGTACGACACATATGCAGCAGCATTGTTGCCGTCCATGCTCTTTGCTATTCTTGCCATTCTATGTTCCTCCCTATTTTAATAAACGTTTGAACGTATGGCATTGGTCAAATGACACCACGAATATAGTAACATTTTTGAGCTTCAATGTAAACAGATAAATAAACTAAAATAATAGAAAATATTTGTTCCGCCCTTTCTGAAATTTGTCAAAGTTCACATATTCTGCCTATATAATGTAATATAATACCCAAATATGCAGGCGGCTTCGGCTCCGAACGGACACAAAAGCTCCGATTTTCCGTGATTTTCGCCGAAAATAACTGAATTTGTCTTTCCCTGCCCTTCGCATCCGTGCGCGGTGCTCTCACGCGCTCCCGCTTTGAATGAGGCGGAGTTTGAATATTTGACAGGGAATATATTTGTGTGTATAATAAAGCTTAACATTGCCGCTATATGCCGGCAGTGAATAATGTTTATACCGAAAGGAGCTAATCCATTTATGGATGACCCCGACCCCGGCAATCTTATTCTTCAGATAATTTTGCTGTTCGTACTTATTCTTCTCAATGCTTTCTTTGCGATGAGCGAGATCGCGATAATCTCCCTCAACGACACGAAGATTGCGAAAATGGCCGAGGAAGGCAACAAAAAAGCAAAGCAGGTTTTGAAGCTCACCGCGGATTCGAGCGGATTTCTTTCAACCATTCAGATCGGCGTTACCCTCGCAGGCTTCCTGACCTCCGCATCCGCATCGCAGACATTCGTTGATATGCTCTCCGGAGCTATCGGAAAAATATCTGTCCTGAGCGGAATCCCCGCAGGCGTTATCAACGGCTTCTCCGTCGTTGTCATTACGCTCATAACCTCGTATTTCTCTCTTGTCCTGGGCGAGCTTGCGCCCAAGAGAATAGCCATGCAGGTGCCCGAAAAGGTCTCGTTCAAGGTCGTCGGCATACTGCTCGGCTTCAAGAAAATAACCAAGCCTTTTGTAAAAATACTCTCCCTGTCGACCAACGGCCTCGTCCGTCTGCTGGGCTACGATCCGAACGCTTCGGAGGAGCCCGTGACCGAAGAGGAGATACGCATGATGGTCGATGTCGGCGGAGAAAAGGGCGTTATAGAGGACTCGCAGAAAGAGATGATAAACAACATCTTTGAGTTCGATGACCTCGACGCCGGAGATATAATGACCCACCGCACCGATATGACGGCGGCAGAGATAAGCGATCCGCTGAGCGAAATAGTCTCGCTCTCGATGGACAACGGCTATTCGAGAATCCCCGTCTATGACGACGACCCCGACAACATAGTCGGTATAGCTTATGTCAAGGATTTGCTCAAATATATCGGCACCGACCTGCCCGAGGATGTGACTCTGCGCGATATTATTCGCGAGCCCGTTTTTGTCCCCGAATCAATGCCCTGCGGCGATCTGTTCAAGCAGATGACCGACAAGCACACGCAGATGGCGATAGTCGTTGACGAGTTTGGCGGCACGGCGGGAATAGTGACACTCGAAGACGTGCTCGAATCGATAGTCGGCAATATTCAGGATGAATATGACGACGAAGAGGAAGAAATTTCTAAAATCGACGACACCACTTTCACCGTTGACGGCGTGACCTATATCGACGAGCTTGACGAGGTGTTCCATGTCTCCCTCCCTGAGGGCGATTACGACACTGTCGGCGGCTTTATTATCAGCAGGCTCGGCTATCTCCCGCAGGACGGCGAGATGAATGTTGTCGAATACAAGAACCTGCGCTTCACCGTTCTCAATGTTGAGGACAGAAGAATCGGCAAGGTAAAAATTGAGATTCTCCCCGTCGAAGAGGAAAAAGAGGACGCGGAGGACGACTCAAAGCGCGAGAAAGGCGGCTGGTTCGCCGAGCGCCGAGAGGAAAAGGAAAAAGATAAAGAAAAAGCCGAATAACATAAAAAACGAGCCGGAAGATTTTTCTTCCGGCTCGCTGTGTTGTTTTGTTACGGCATGAGGCGATGGATTATCGCTATGCAGTCGTCGAGATCCATGATTTTCGGCACGGGATAGAGGGGATTTGCCTCTTTGCATGCGCGCTTTGCGATGGTCTCGATGTCCTTCTCCTGGATCTTGTCGATCTTGTCGGGAATGTTCATTCTAGCATTCATGTCTCTGATAGCCTGGATGAAGTCGAGAGCCTTCTGCTCGTCGGTCTGACCGGCTTTCGCAACGCCTGCGCATTCGCAGAGTCTTGCAAGGCGCTCATATGCGGTATCGCCGTAGAAGTCGAGGACATAGGGCAGGATGATGGCGTTCGCAAGTCCGTGCGGCACGCCGTAGAATCCGCCGAGGTTATGAGCTATAGCGTGTACGTTGCCGACATAAGCTCTCGTGAACGCGATGCCCGCATAGTGCGAGGCGAGGAGCATCTGCTCTCTTGCGTGGAGATCCTTGCCGTTCTTGTAAGCCTCTTCGAGGTTCTCGAAGATGAGCTTGGTGGCGACTTCTGCCTTCTCGGAGGTGTCCTTGGTGTTGGAGTGACCTATGTAGGCTTCAACCGCGTGGGTCAGCGCGTCCATACCGGTGGTAGAAGTGATGTGTGGCGGAAGACCGACGGTGAGCTCGGGATCGAGGACTGCGTACTTCGGACGGAGCACGGGATCGTTGAGCGCATATTTCTCGTGAGTCTTGGTGTCGGTAACAACGGCGGCGAGAGTGGTCTCGGAGCCGGTGCCGGCGGTGGTGGGAACTGCGAAGAACGGGGGCAGCTTCTTGCGGATCTTGAGCTGACCGCGCATCTTCTGAACGGTCTTGTTGGGGCATACGACTCTTGCGGCCGCAGCTTTGGCGCAGTCCATCGGAGAACCGCCGCCGAAAGCGATGAAGCCCTGGCAGCCGTTGTCAAGATAGAGCTTGCGGACTTCTTCGATATTGTCTATCGAGGGGTTCGGCTGAGTCTTGTCATAGACGACATAATCGATACCGTCTGCCTTGAGACCCTCATAGAGGCCGTCGAGCAGGTTGAGTCCGGTAAGACCCTTGTCGGTGACGATCATCATCTTCGACAGACCTTTCTCCTTGATGACCTGCGGCAGCTTCTTGACGGAGCCGGGACCGGAGATTATCTTGGGCGGAGTCCAGTCAAGGAAGTTGACGGCGACCCTGAAAACGCCCTGATAAAGCCTGTAGTACATGTGCTTGATTGACATTTCTATCACCCTTTGTTTAATGATGCTATTATTTTACATTATTCCCGCCGTTAAATCAATAAGCGGAGAACAAAAAACAATTTGATTAGAGCTCAAAATCGCTCGCGTCGAACTGCGGCAGCTCGACGGGCTGTTTCGGCTTGCGCTTGAGCGGGTCGTAGCGGAACGCGGAACAGCTCGAATCCTTCTGCATGACGCCCTTTTTCGGGCACAGCACTGTCTTGCCGTCCGGTGCGCCGCTGCCTTTGGAGCAGTATTCGCACGCCGGCGGTATGCTCTTTTTGTTGAGCAGTTTGCTTTTCAAAATATATCATCCTAAACGCTTTTTTATTATTCTAACACTTTTTTTCGCTCGTATCAAGCTCCAATATCAGCATTGCGCCGCTCAAAAGCATTGCAAACGCGGCGGGTGCGGAGAAAGAGAACATCTGCGGAGCGCCGACCGAACCCAGCAAAACGGTGTTTACGGGACACGGAAACAGGCGGAGCAGTCCCTCGCAGAACAGCGCGGCGAGAGCGGCGCAGACAAGGCGCGCGCAGAAAAAATACGGCAGCGGTGTTCCGCAGGTCTTTATGTGCCGCATTATCTGGCAGTGTACGCTCACTCCGCCCCAGCCGAGCACCGCCGCTATGGCGGGAATATTGAACACCCCGGCGGCCGAGGCGCATCCGCCGGTGACTTCGAGCGTGCAGCTGAGAAGCAAATTTGCCCAGTCAGGCAGGCGCAGCAGCGGAATATACTGGGCGGCGCAGGCGAACATGATTATCCACGCGCATATTGAGATCATATTTTTCGTCCCCTCTGCGACCGCCTCTGTCAGCGCGCGGGAGAGCGGCAGAGCGGAAATAGCCGGGGCGGCGTGCGCACCTGTTTCGTCATGCGGGATGAACCGCGTCAGCACGCCGAGCGCGAGGCTTGCGAGGGTGAGCGACACAAAAATTATGACTCCCGCCCGAACGCTTCCGAGCATACCCGCGCCGACTCCGCCAATGACAAATGCCGGACCCGCGTTGACGCAGAACAGGGTCATTCTCTGCGCGTCGCTCTGCGAGATGCGCCCGTCGGAGAATAGCGCGGCGGTCATTCCCGCGCCGACGGGGTAGCCCGCGACGAAGCTCATGCACGCCGCCGCGCCCGCGCTCCCGGGCAGGGCGAAAAGAACCCGCACGGGCTTTTCGAGAAATTTTCCGAGATAGCCGCACAGCCCCGAGCGCACAAAAAAAGCGGAGAGCACGCAGAACGGATAGAGTGACGGCACGGCGCTCGAAGCGCAGATAAGAAGTCCTTTTTTTACTCCCGCCGCGCTGACCGACGGCATGGCGACAATGAGCGCGGCTGCCGATAAAGTCGCCGCCAAAAGCGGCAGACGGCGAAGAGCCTTTTTAAAATACTCTCTCATGTCATCACCCCTCAGTATATTGATATTCACCCTGCGTTCTTTTTATTGCCGGGGGAGCATACATTATTTGGGAAGAGAGGGATGCACATGCCAAAACGCAGAGAGAGCGGAAAGATGCGCTCGGCGGCGGACATGATAAAAAAGATAAACGCGCTCGACTCGTCGAGAAAATATTCGCAGGTGCATGTCGAATTTTTCGGCAGGCGCGAGGCGAGTATAGACGGACTCTACGGCGTGCTCGAATATGACGGCGAGCGGATACGCCTGAGCACCGGCAAAGAAGAGATAGTATTCTGCGGCAAAGGGCTCAGTATAGATGTTTTCGACCTCGGTCAGGCGGTCATACACGGGGAAATAATGAGTATGGAATTCTGCAAATAGGGGGCGGGAATATTTCTGATATATTTAATTTTCTGCGAGGCTATGTCTGCATGAGGGCGAGCGGGGGATTCCCGGAACGCTTTCTGAATCTTTGCTCGCGCGGGAATATTCCGTATTGGGATGTCTGCTGTACGAACGGCGTCGTTTTCGCGCACACGACGCCCGAGGGCTACCGCATGATGCGCCCCTGCGCCAAAAAAGCGGGCATGCGCATGAAGATAGTCAAAAAGAGCGGACTGCCCTTTCTGCTGTCAAAAAACCGCGTCCATGCGGGGCTTGCAGTCGGCGCGGTGTGCTTCGTGCTGATAACGGCGGCACTCTCCGGGCGGATATGGACAGTCAATGTGACTGGCTGCGAGACGGTACCCGAAGAGGATATAAGAGAGACGGTCGAGCGGTTCGGCGTCTATCCGGGAATGAGAAAAAAGCAGCTCGACACGCACACGGTCGCCGAGGAGGCAATGTCCGCTCTGCCGGAGGTTTCGTGGCTGTCGGTCAATATAGTCGGCTGCTCGGTCAATGTCGATGTGCGCGAGGGAGTCGGCAAGAGCGTCAAAAAAAACGACGCGCCGTGCGATATAGTCGCCGCGGCGGACGGGCAGATACAGACTCTCGAAATTTTCAGCGGCATTGCGATGCAGGAGCGAAACGCCGCCGTTTTAAAGGGCGACACGATAATCAGCGGAATCGTCGAAAACCGCGACGGCGGCATGAGCATGCGCCACGCCGCGGGGTATATCACCGCGCTGACAAAGCATACTTTTTCGACCTCTTCGCACAGTCTGCCGTCAAGAAGGATAAGTGATGTAAAGACACGCTACACCCTGCTGTTCTTTTCGCTCAAAATACCCCTCAGCGCGCGGATAGAACCGGATTTCACGGAGGACAGATTCCTGACCCTCGGCGGCGAGAAGCTCCCGATAGGCATAAGAGCCGAGCGGAAATATATATTCGCGCTCGCAGACGCGACGGGCGACAGCCTCTCCGCTCTTATCGCGCTCGAGGAGCATTTTTTTAAATCTTCAAATAATCTGCGCGATATGCTCGTTATGAGCCGCACGACGACCGAGAGGCAGTCAAATGGCAGAACAGTATTTTTCAGTGAATACGGCTGCCTGCAAAATATCGGCGAGGAAAAGAAAATCGAGACGGAAAACTGACCGATGTTGAACGGCGGTTCGAGATGTGTTATATTATAACGGCGGAGGTGGTTTTTTGTACTATTCGCGACTGAGAGACCTGCGTGAGGATCACGATATGGTTCAAAAAGAGATCGCCGCTTTTCTCGGGATAGATCAGCGGGTATACAGCAACTATGAGACGGGCAAGCGCGAGGATACCGACGCGGTTTGTTGTGTCCCTTGCGCGGCTCTATAACACCTCGACCGACTACATTCTCGGCATGATTGACAAGACAAAACCGTATAAATAAAGGCTCGGTGCAATTCACACCGAGCCTGATTTTTTTATTTGCTTCTAATGTCCGAGGGCTTTATGTTTATCGTCACATAGTCGCCGTATTTCAGCTGGGCGGTCGTGATATTTGTCGGTATCTCAAAGATGAGATATCCGTCTATCGAGAGCCCCGCTGTTACGGGGGACGAAGATATGCGCTTGTAGCCCGAGAGAAAACGGCTGTCCTGCGCTATGCCGTTGACAACAAAATCGGTCTTTTCATTGAGGCTCTTCTCTTCGCTGAGATTGTTCGTCAGCACGAGATGAACCGCAACATATCTGTAGCCCTTCTGCACTGTCCACGGGTAGCTGTCGACCTCTTTTATCTCGTCGCACAGCACGGTGTACATGGGCGTGACCGCCTTTTCGCCGAAATTCACTTCGACCTTTTCGGGCACGGGTTCCGTCTCTTCGTAGTCGGAGAATTTTTCGGTGACAACTCCCGAAAGCAGATCGTCAACTCCGCCGCCCGAGATCTGGCGAATCACCGAAAAGACGATAGATAATATTATTATCAGCGCAACTACAGCTATCGGGATGAAGCATCCCGCTTTTAATGTGCGCGAATTTTTGACCGACCGTGCATGACCCGTGACATTTGTCACCGCGTCGAGTATCATCTTGCCGCGCTCGGCTTCTATCCGCTCCTGTTCGAGCTTGCGCTGCTTCTCGCGCACCTCGCGCTCGTAGGCCTCTTTTTTCTTCTGAGCCTCGCGCAGCTCTGCCTCCTTTGCCTTTCGGCTCTCCGCCAGCGGCGCGCCGCAGTTGGGGCAGGTGTCGTTCTTCTCGGCGTCAACGACCGAGTCGCAGTATTCGCAGGTTACCTTCATCTTTTCTCCTCAATTCTTGCTCTTTGAGTTATCGTAGCATATTGCGCCGCCGTTTTCAAGTCCCGACTAAGATTATATAAAAATAACGCGGCGCACACCGTTTGATGTGCGCCGCGAATGTGTGTGGTTTTTATGCGAAAGATTATTCGCCGAAGTATCTCTTG